>JAGDDO010000589.1 GCA_017848205.1 Oscillospiraceae bacterium
AAATACGTCCCACTGACATTGCCGCACCGTTCTGTGTCTTGATAGCTGCAAGATATCCGAAGTAGAGCCACTGAACAGCTTCCTTCGCATTCTTTGCAGGCGCTGAGATGTCGTATCCGTAGATCTCAGCCATCTTCTTCATGCCCTTTAAGGCCTTGATCTGATCTGAAAGTTCTTCACGCTGACGGATAACATCATCTGTCATTGTTCCGTCGCCGCAGTTTTCCTTGTCATATTCCTTTTCCTTTATAAGGAAGTCGATGCCGTAAAGAGCAACTCTTCTGTAGTCGCCGACTATACGTCCGCGTCCGTATGTATCCGGAAGACCTGTAACTATGTGGCTGTTTCGTGCTGCCCTGATCTCAGGTGTGTAAGCATCGAAAACGCCCTGGTTATGTGTCTTGTGGTATTCGTTGAAGATCTGGTCGAACTTCGGGTTTATCTTGTAGCCGTAGCTTTCAGCAGCCTGCTGCGCCATCTTGATGCCGCCGTAAGGCATGAACGCTCTCTTTAAAGGCTTGTCTGTCTGAAGTCCTACGATCTTTTCGAGGTCCTTCATTGACTCGTCGATGTATCCCGGACCGTATGCGTCAAGACCTGTTACGATCTCTGTTTCACAGTCGAGGACACCGCCCTTTTCTCTTGCTTCGATCTGTAAAGCCTTGAGCTTGTCCCAGAGCTTTTCAGTAGCTTCTGTCGGTCCTTCGAGGAATGAAGCGTCGCCGTCGTAAGGTGTGTAGTTGTTCTGGATGAAGTCTCTTACGTTTACTTCCTCTGTCCAGAGACGACCCTTGAATCCGTTCCACTGTTCAAATTTTTTCATAGCAGTTACCCCCTGTTTAAGTTTGAATATTTTTATCATTACTGATGTTTTACTTTTCTGATAAGAGTTTTTTTGTTTTCTCTTATCTTCTGTCATTATAATATCATAACCGGAAATAAAGTTCTGTGACTTAGTCATATTGAAGAAAAATATTTTTTATTTTTTTGAGAAACACTGATTTAACCGCAGATCCGGCTTTGCCGGATCTGCGGAAAGGGGGAAAAACGGGGCTTCGCCCCGTACCCCATACTGATACAAAATAAATCATCGCTTTTTCATTGATTATGGCAGGTAAAAATGATATAATTACAATAATAAAAACTGATACATACATTTGAAAAGAGGTTCAGTCAATGGAAGAGATACTTAAAAAGCTTCCTTTCTGGGATAAGCTCACCAGACAGGAACAGGATCTGGTGGTCACTTCGGCAGTCATTCAGAAATACGATGCAGGTCAGATGATACACACCTGTGACAAGCAGTGCGTCGGACTTGTATATGTTATAAGCGGTAATGTCCGGCTTTTCCTTCTTTCCGAAGAAGGAAGGGAGGTAACGCTCTTCCATGTGCTTGCAGGCGATACCTGCGTGATATCAGCTTCATGCGTAATGGAACAGATAAGCTTCCACAACGAACTTTCCGCTGCAGAAAAAACTGAGATACTTATTATACCAGTCGCAGTTTTCGGAAAAATAATAAAGGATAATATATACGTCCGCTGCCACATGTACGAGCAGACTTCAAAAGCTCTTTCCGACTCCATGTGGGTCATCCAGCAGATAATCTTTAAAAGCATCGACAGCCGTGTTGCCTCCTTCCTGCTTGAAGAATCTGACCGAACAGGATCGGATACGCTGAACATCACACAGGAAACTATAGCAACAGAGATAAACACCGCCCGCGAGGTAGTTGCACGTATGCTCAAACGCTTTGCCGCAGAGGGATATATTCAGAACCAGCGCGGAAAGATCATAATCACCGACGCCGATGCACTTGAAGATATCGCCGGCTGATATAAGAATGCATCTGCGGGCACGCTTAACAGTGCATCTTTTCATAAAAAAATGATCCGTCGGCCGTTTTACCGGGATCACATTACGAGGATAAATATTATGAATGAATTCATGAAAATAGCTGTTGAGGAAGCCGAAAACGGAATACGTTCCGGACACGGCGGTCCATTCGGCTGCGTTATAGTAAAAGACGGAAAAGTAATAGGCCGTGGTCACAACGAAGTTATAAAGCGCAAAGACCCGACCTGCCACGGTGAAATGATGGCCATAAGAGCTGCAAGCAAAGCTCTGGACACATTTGACTTAAACGGATGCGAACTCTACACGACTGCTGAACCATGCCCGATGTGTTTCGGAGCTATCCGCTGGGCGAACATAAAAAAGGTCTACTATGGCTGCAATATCGCAGATACTGATTCCATCGGTTTCCGCGACAGGGAGTTTTATCTCTCCCCTGCTGATATCTGCGAAGAGCTTGACAGAAAGGAATGTCTTGAACTTTTCGAGGAATACCGGAACCTTGAAGGCAAAACCAATTATTAAGGAAAAGCTGATTTATTCATAAATCAGCGTGGGGGTCCGGGGCGAAGCCCCGCTAATCCCACCTCCGGAAATCCGGCCAAGCCGGATTTCCGGTTTAATCAGTGTTTCCTTAAAATAAAAGAACTTCAAACAGGGAGGCAAGCAATGAAAGAATTCTTTATAGACAGCGACGGCATACGTCTTCACGCAAAACTGGATCGTCCTGAAGGCGCGGACAAGGGGCCGCTCTGCATACTCGTACACGGTTTTACCGGACATATGGAATAAGAACATATAATCGCAGCATAAAAAGCCCTTCTGGATTCCGGCATTTCTGTACTCCGCGCCGAAATGTACGGACACGGTAAAAGCGACGCTAAATTTAAGGACCACACTCTATTCAAATGGATAACAAACGCCCTTGCAGTGGTAGCCTATGCAAAGAAGCTTGATTTCGTTACAGACCTTTATATGTGCGGACATTCACAGGGCGGACTT
>JAGDDO010000590.1 GCA_017848205.1 Oscillospiraceae bacterium
GATTCAGCTTTTGAAAAATGCAAAAGTCTTGAATCGCTTATTATTCCTGCTAACGTGGTCGCGATAGGCGACTTTGCTTTTAAAGGTTGCCGGAATCTCCGAAATGTGATGTTGCCGGCAGATCTGTGCTTTATTGGTGATCAGGTGTTTTCCGGATGTGATTATCTTTCGGATCTGAAGATACCGGAAGGTGCAAACCAGATATAACAGGATCTTCGATGGTCCTGAAAATTTCAGTGTACAAAGAATGAATCGTTCTAAAAAGGACAGGTGATATTATCAGAAAAGGTGAGTTCTGGCTTGTTAATGACGAGATACTTGCATTCCCGTTTGACGGAAAATATCCGGAAGGTACAGCAAAGTCGGGCGATACATATAATCACAGAAAACTATGGGAGTATATCCGGCCGGACGGAGCAGAGAAATCATTTGACTACTATCCGCGCGGAAGAGTGGAAATAGACCGGAAGAGAAGAGCTGTGATCTATTCAAGTGTGCATATAAGCACTGAATACTTTCCGAAAATCGCGGAGATATTTGAACTTGATGAGTACACGGTACGATATGATCACAGCGAGCATTACCGATGTGTTTATGACGGACTTTGAACAGAGAAAGAGAGGAATGTATCAGCATATGGAAATATCACAAAAAGGGAGTCAGTTCACTTTTGAGAACTTTAAGGTCACACATAATAACTCGGACGCATATGAAATGGCGGTAAAATTTTCTGAGAGCGGAAATAAAGCTCCGCTCTGTCTGATAGGAAGATCAGGTACGGGAAAAACACATCTGCTTTATGCGGTGAAGAATCGTATCAATGAGCTGTATCCGGATCTGAATGTTATACTTACAAATGCCAGAGAGTTTTCTGAAGAACTGATTGAAACGATAAAAAGCAGGAAAAGGCAGGACTTTTCAGAAAAATATATCGACTGCGATGTTTTACTGATCGATGATATTCAGTACTGCCTCGGAAAGGAATCGATAAGTGAAGAACTCGAACACTGCTTTAATGAGCGCTTTGAATCCGGAAAATCTATAATGACAACTGTATCTGAAAGAGTGAATGACCTTCCGGAAAGATTAAGAAACAGATGCTTTTTCGGCGATTACGCTTTATTGAAAAATGCAGGTTCTGGTCCGATAAAGAATGAATCCGGTAAAGATACGTTTTATTCCGTGCACAACGATCTGACAGCCGTGTACGATATAGTACAAGGTTTTCTGAAAGATACTTTTATCTGGAGAACTGATTATTCTAAGAAAAGGATCATAAGGCCGGATTATTCAGAACTTTTTAAACTTATCGCTGACCGGGATCATCCTGAACTTATTGTACTGGCTTCAGATCAGGGCAGTGATCTTTCCTCTTTTGCACTTGCTCTTGCGTATGAATATGCCGGAAGAAATAAAACGGAAGCCGATTATTTCAGCTGGAAGAAAACAAAAGAGGAACTTGTCATGAGATTAGTTTCCAGAGAAGCTTGTGTTGACATTAACAGCCTGAAATACAATTTGCTTGAGATTGATGAAAACCAGAGAATTTTACGCTGTTCAGAGGAGTTTAAAAATGTTCCGCTGTTCATTGACGATAATATTCGCGACTGTGGTAAACTGGTATTTCAAAAGGTCAGAAACAGGAAAAATCACGGACTGGTAATTGCAGATAACATGCAGATGCTGTTTTGCGGCCACGGCGAACTGTCAGATAAAATCAGAGAATTCAAACAGCTTTCAAAAGACTGCCATGTACCTGTTATCCTGCTGACTGAACTTAACAATTCAGATGAATACAATAAAACACCGCGGTTTAAAAGTATCCGGAGACAATTTGATATTGATGACGTAGATAAAATTATATTCCTCGATAAAGAAAATAACAGCAGCGCAATCGGTAAAGACACTGACATTACGAAAATTTCAATCGTATGGAACAGAAACGGCGAAACAGGGGAGATTGAAGTGTATTCATAGTGTGCTGAAGACGCATAATTGTTCTCGGTTTTTCTCAAATCATCTTGACATCCGATGCGGTTTGTTGTTATACTTTTATTAGCTAAAAAAC
>JAGDDO010000591.1 GCA_017848205.1 Oscillospiraceae bacterium
TGTGGTAAAATGTGCAGCCGAACTTCTGAAATCACTTGAAAATGCAAAACAGCCGCTGAATCCGCTGCAGCTGATGTATTACCATGATCAGACGCATGTGGATATCGTGATAACTGATGTACTGGAAGAAAAAAGCTATAGAGTGGCAGATGACGGACTCATGACCTGGATAAGCTGCGTTGTTCTGTCTGTGCCGGAATGGTATGAACCTGCTGCTTTGAAGTACATAATTTCAGGAGTGCATAACCGACTGGATTACGAGATACCGAAGCATTTTGAAACAACGGATATATACGAACTTAATCCTCCTTCATCATACGACTGATCTGACGATCGAAAAGGAAGTCTTCACCCCTGCGGGTAGAAGACTGCTATAGAAAAAACGAGCTTTTGGCTCGTTTTATAACCGCATCGCAGGTGCATCTTTCAGCACTGAACCGTCTGAAAAATTCAGTGCTGAAATTTTTTTGTCTTTACTGTAAGATTATTCGGAAAAATTCCGTCAGTATAGGTGAGAGAGGAGGAAGCAGACTATGGACGATAAAATAATAATTCAGCATTACTGGGACAGAAACGAGATCGCACTTACCGAGACTGCTGAAAAATACGATTCATTCTGCAGATCGATAGCAGAAAACATACTGCATAACAGGGAAGATGCAAAGGAATGTGTAAATGATACTTATCTGAAGACGTGGAATTCTCTGCCGCCGAACAGACCGCGGATATTTCCGGCGTTTCTCGGAAGAATAGTCCGCAATCTTGCATTTGACCGCTACGATCATCTGACGGCATCAAAACGCGGAGGAGGACAGATCGATGTGGTGCTCGATGAACTGGAGGAGTGCATTCCGGATGCTTCGACAGAACCCGGCCGTGATGAAAGTGATCTTTCGGAAGCAATAAACGATTTTGTTGGTTCACTGCCGGAAAGAAACCGCATTGTGTTCGTAATGAGATACTGGTACACGGACAGCATCGCTGATATTGCATCGGAACTTCATATGACGGAAAGCAATGTTGCGGTCATTTTAAGCAGACTGAGAAACAGGCTTCGCACACATCTTACAGAAAGGGGATTCAGGCCGTGAACAGAAAAGATCTTTACAGAGCGATAGGAAATATTGACGACAAATATCTTTTGACAAGGAAAAGAAAAACTGTTTTCAGTCGTTCGGAAATCATCAAAGTCCTGCATGATACAGAAATTCAGACGATAAGCATGAGTGTGGTGAGAAAGAAAAAAATACTTCCGAAACTTATAGCGGCCATTCTCATACTTACTGTCGGTGCGGCAGCAGTGACAGCCGCGTGTTTCGGCCTTTGGAAAGATAAAAACAAAGACGGGGAAACAAGGAAAATACCGGCTTATTTTCATGAGGACGGTACATTTGATCTTAATGCCGGCGAACCGGAGCTCCTTGCTTCAGATGGCGAAAACATATATTTCAGGGGATGGAACTCCGGAGCAGATCCATACACTTATGCAGCGTTTTACGATTTTGATACAGGCGAAGAGATCAGTATTGACCTTGAAGATTATGTAAATATGAAGCTTCAGACAGTGGCAGTTACTGACGATCACTTATGGCTGACAGCATATGAAGGTAACTCTTTCGCTGAAAGCGGGGAACTGCTGAGAGCAGACCGTAAAACCGGTAAAATAGACGGTAAGATAAGCCTGAATGAATATGAAAAGGCGTACTTTGTGAATAAACGGGAAGGGGGCGGCTGGCTTGTCGGAAAAGTCAGTATATTTGTTAAAGAACATGACATTGATGGCCAGATGTACCCGGTACCGGAGATAACAGGAGTGTTCCTCGATGTTTTTGATAAAGATCTTCGTCTTGTTTCAGAAAAGAAGGTGTCGGACAGTAACAAAACGGAAACCGGCGGGTGCAGAATTGAAGGTCTGGCTCCGGGAACTGACGGCAGTTTCTGTATTGTTTACAGTAAAGAAGATGTTGCCGGCTGGACACTGTGCAGTTATTCTGCAGATGGAAAAGAACTCTTTTCGCAGAATATCACTATAGAAGAAAATTACGGACTTAGAGATATGTCGCTGAATAAAGACGGAGATCCGGTGATAATTTACGACCCTCTTTCAGAATCAGATAATATGATTTTAGAAAAGATCGACCGTAATACAGGTGAAGTTTCTGCAAAATTCGCATTTGATCCTGATGATGACCCAGAAAACTATATGTTTATCAGCTTTGCTAACAGCGGATTACAGGATTATGACGTAACATATTTTTCTTATCCTTATGTGTACGGACTGAATGCTTCAGATGAGGAGAAGACAGTACTTGCTGATCTTTCGGAATGTAACGGAATAACTCCGCATACGAATGACGTAAAGTTTGCAGAAGAAGGACTGCTGTTTTCAGAGATCAAAACCGGTGATAATGATGAAAACATCGGGAAATCGTGTCTGATGAAGGCTGACATGAAGGGCAGAAAAATCAAAACTGTCAGAATAGAAAATGAGCTGGGACTTGGAGAAACAGCCTTTGTAAAACAGATCCGGGCAGTCGGTAACGATGAACTTCAGGTGCTTTGCAGCGGTATCAGGGAAGAAAATCCTGATGAATCATATGAGGATTTTTATCTGCTCATTATGGACAGTGATCTGAATGTTAAGGAAAAATACTGCCTTGGTCCGCATGTGTATTCACGCGAGTTCATTACCGATGACGACGGTAGAATACTGCTTTACGACCACCTTAAACACAGACTGGTGTTCAGTGATGCGGCGTATAACGGAAATGAAGAATTAACAGCCGCCGATGAAATGCCGGAAGCATTTTTCTTTAAAAGCGGACCGGATTGTTACTGTGCTGCACCGGTTTCCTCAGGCGGCAGAACCGTTATCTTTAAAGTGGATTTTGATAATAAAAGAATTACTGAATTAAACACTCTTGATTTTGTCATAAAAGATGCCGAAGACGGTGACGGATCATACGATGCATACTTTATTTTGGATGACAGTGTAAAGGGATATAAATTCAGCGATAATTCCTGTGATGAAATAGTGAACTGGCCCGGTATCGGAATTACACTGGATATCAGAGACACAGCCGTTATCAGTAAGGATACACTGCTGGTGGGATATTCAGATAGTGAAAGAAAAACAAAACTGTACCGCAGAATCGGATAAGGAATATCCGATGATGTAACGGAAGTCTTCACCCTTGCGGGTCGAAGACTGCTATAGAAAAACCGGACTGCAGCCGCAGTCCGGTTTATTAACTGCGCCGTAAGGCGCATCCTTTATTGAACAACGTAATTATTTGTAATTATGATCTCTGAGTATATCGTATATTGATTACATCACTTTTCAGAAAAAGAGGATTTTTGCCTGAAAATTTTATCGGTTTCAGTCGGCCTTTTCTGACCAGTTCGTTTATGTACTGCCTTGAACAATCTAGTATGTCACCGGCTTCAGCAGAACTTACAAGACTGTTCTGAATAGCAGATGTCAGCTCAGAATAATTTATCGGGAGATCAGTTCCTTCTCTGTAAAGGGCCGGATAAAGAATACACAGATCGTCACCCCAGCCAAAGCCATATCCGTCTGTCAGAGGTCTCGCGTTGTCCATTTCGGAAGGATATAACCGAAACATACTTTCAAGACGCTTGTTACTTTTTGAAATATCGGATATATTGCATTTTTTTATGCTCCCATCGAAAAAATGCACAAGGTACTGACCGTTACCTATCGGGACCGCGCCTTTGATACGTTTATTCATACGTTCCTGTATATCAGCAGGAAGTTCATCGAATATTATTTCATCAATATAGTGATCGTCCTGGGCGCACCGACCGTTTCCAAGCAGCAAAAGTTCGTATTCATCGTATTCTTTTAAACCGTTGTCACGTAGGATCTGTCCTAAATTTTGTCTGTCCGTCGGGACAATACGCTGTTTTACCCACTCTTTGCTGTGGAAAGGATCTACCGTGGTGATATTTCTTTTAAGAAAAGAAGAGATGAGAAGAGGCGTTTTCCATTCATCAGCATCTTTTGTTATCTCAATAACAAACTGTTTTTCTGCTCTGGAATATATAAGATATGAAGCAACTTCGGAGTAGTTATCATTTCTTATTGCGTATATTTTCATAATAGCACCACCTGTTCCATATCATTTCCCAGATTTTCTCTGATAATTGATCAGGGATAATTTTATCAAGTCCGTCCATGATTTTATCTTTGTCAGATTCTCTGAGCGGTTTAAGCGAAGGATGATCGTTTTCCGGGATGAGCTTAAGATTTTCAAGTGCTGAATGAGAACCCACAAAACACTGAACTGGTCTGTCAGCCATTACATCATATTCAGCGTACATTTTTTCATCACGGCAAAGTGAAAGACGTGAAAGACCGTGGTCGAACAGCGGAGCGAGCCGGATCGTTTTCTTTTTTGTGTCACGGAGAACTTCAATATTCGCTCCGTGTCTGTCACGATTTAGTATAAGAAAGTCAAAGGCCAGCATTTCATAAATATATTTTTTCCATCCGTAACGGACGCAGAATTCAAGCGGACTTTCTCCCTCAGCCTTTTCCATATCATAAAATGAATCAAGAGGAATCTTTGATTCGTTTTTATTTCTGAAGTTTTCTGACATGCATATATAAGATGTGACAGGCTTGCTGTCAATGATGATTTGAGCATTGACAAGAGTGTATGAAAGATGATCTATTCCGAGAATATCAAGGACACGGTCAGCGATTATTTCGTTTACGCATTCATGACCGGTAATACCGTTTATGCTGTCGTAGTTTGACAACTTATAATACATTTTTTTACCGCCGATTTCCGAATATGCTTTCAGAAAAGAACCTGCAGTTCCGGATGAATTACGGATCTGTGACCAGTTCAGATAAGTCATATCCTGAAGTTCGTGAATGATCCTGCTCATATTTACACCGCCTTTCTGAAACAATTATATCAAATTTACTTTACATGTGTCAAGTCAAGTTTTGTCAGGATAAA
>JAGDDO010000592.1 GCA_017848205.1 Oscillospiraceae bacterium
AGTGGCTTATGAATCTATTATAGATCTAAACGGCATAGAGTATGAAGAAGTTGAGTTTGAAGAAAACACAGGATATCGTTTTGTCTCTTCTGATAATTATGATTATCCATCCTTGAATGCTGATGATATTTCAGTTCTTGAGACGGTTATCGCCAGATTCGGAAAATCAACAAAGGCAGAGATCGTAAAAGCAATGCACGATGAGAAAGCGTATATTTGTACAGCAAAGAATGATATTATAGATTTTAATTATTCGCTTGAGCTTTCGGTTAAATAGTTATTGGTAAAGAAAGAGCCATTTGTAAGAACCCCGTTTATTTTCTGCAGGTCACTGATCGTTTTTATATAGTAATTGTGACAGGTGGCATATTTCGTCGCTTTATCGACACCAGGTTAGTTAATTTTTGCAGATTTAGCGGAACAGCGTTGACTGAAAAATTGTAATATGTTATAATTTAATATGATACAGGCTGATGTTATTATGACTTTTTAACATTTTTATAAGATCAGCCTGTTTTTTACTGTAAGCCGGTATGCATATCCTGCCGGCAATATATCAAAATATTACAGGTGTTCGTAAATTCTGTTTGCGGTCACTTGTAAAGAAGGACTGATTAATATGAAATATACTCAGGGAAAATATCTTCTTCTTGAAAAGAAAACTCTTGCGAAGCAGATATTTGACTTTACCATACTTTGTCCTGAAATAGCTGCGGCTGCCGAAATCGGTCAGTTCGTCAACATTCTTCCTGAGGGACATACTCTCAGAAGACCGATCTCACTTTGCGGGATCGACAAGGAAAAAGGGACAATCAGAATCGTTTTTATGGCTAAGGGAGAGGGCACACTCAAACTTGCTGATACACCTAAGGGCGCTAACCTTGATATAGTTGGTCCGCTTGGTCATGGATTTACCATGAACGAAGTTTCCGGAAAGACCATTATAACAGGCGGCGGCATCGGTGTTCCTCCTCTTCTTCCGCTTGCAAAGCACTACGGAAAAAATGCAGTGGTAATACTCGGTTTCAGAAGCGCTGACGCAGTTATCCTTAAGCAGGATTTCGAAGCAACAGGCGCTGAGGTGATCATCTGTACCGATGACGGTTCATGCGGCGTGCATGGCCTTGTCACTGTTCCGATGGCTGAAAAGATAGCCGGTGCATCACAGGTCCTTTCATGCGGCCCTATTCCGATGCTCAAAGGAGTAGCATCAATAGCAGAGGAAAAAGGCGTACCGTGTCAGGTTTCTCTTGAAGAAAGAATGGGCTGCGGCGTAGGTGCCTGTCTTGTATGTGCGTGCAGATTAAAGCAGAACGGGGAAGAACGTTTCGGACATGTCTGCAAGGACGGTCCGGTATTTGATTCAAAGGAGGTGAACTGGTAAATGGCTGATCTTTCAGTAAAGGTTGCAGGCGTGGATTTCAAAAATCCGGTTATCCCTGCATCAGGCGTATTCGGATACGGACGTGAGTACGAGGAATTCTATCCTCTTTCAAAACTTGGCGGTATTGCTACAAAGGGTACTACGGGAACACTTAGAACGGGTAATCTTCCCCCGCGAATAGCTGAGACACCTATGGGCATGCTCAATTCAGTAGGACTTCAGAATCCGGGAATAGATCATTTCATAAGCACTGAACTTCCGAATCTTATGAAGAAAGATACCGTTATTATTGCGAATATTGCAGGATCAACACCTGAGGAATGTGCTGAGGTAGCAGCAAAGCTCGATGCAACAGATGTTCACATGATCGAGCTCAACATTTCATGCCCTAACGTAAAGCACGGCGGAGCAGCATTCGGCGTAAGCTGTGACGGGGCAGCCTCAGTTACAAAGGTAGTAAGAAACGCAACACGTAAACCGCTTATAGTCAAGCTTTCCCCTAATGTTACGGATATTGCTTCAATTGCGAAGGCAGTAGAGGCAGAGGGTGCGGATTCCGTGTCACTTATCAATACTCTCCTCGGTATGAGGATCGACATCAACACATGCAGACCTGTACTCAGAAACAACTGCGGCGGTATGTCAGGTCCGGCTGTATTCCCGATAGCTGTACGTATGGTATGGCAGGTAGCAAATGCAGTAAAGATCCCTGTAATAGGCATGGGCGGTATCTCATCAGGCCGTGATGCCATTGAGATGATGATGGCCGGAGCATCTGCCGTTCAGGTAGGCGCTGCTGTTATCACAGATCCTTTCGCACCAGTAAAGATCATCGACGAAATGAACCAGTTCCTCGACGAAAAGGGAATAAAATCAGTAAGCGAGATCATTGGTGCAGTAAAACCATGGTAAGTGCGGGGAACATACATGAAAATTATGGCTGTTGATTTCGGAGATTCAAGAACAGGACTTGCCCTCTGCGACAAATCCGAACTTCTGGCTTCTCCGGCTGGGGTAATTGAAGAAAAGAATTTTGAAAGATGTATTGAAAAGGTAGCTGCTGCAGCGAAGGAACATGGCGCCGAAGAAGTTGTTGTCGGACATCCGAAGAACATGAACGGCACTATTGGTGAACGCGCGCAGAAGTGTGAGCTTTTTGCGGAGAAACTTTCTGAACTGGTTGAAGTTCCGGTAAAACTCTGGGATGAAAGAAGTACGACCGTATCTGCTCACTATTACCTTAACCAGACAAATACAAGAGGCAAAAAAAGAAAAGCAGTTGTTGATGCTGTTGCAGCAACAATAATTCTCGAAAGTTATTTAGGGTTCAGAAAAAACTCAGATCTGAGGGAACACTGATTTATTCATAAATCAGCGTG
>JAGDDO010000593.1 GCA_017848205.1 Oscillospiraceae bacterium
AAAGTATTTTAAAGATCCAGCTTCTGAAAGCTTCCTCGCTCCGGAGTTTTCCTATGGAATTGTATGCATCAAGGACGGTGTCACTCACTGTATCGGCTGCATCATGCTCATTCCGCAGACTGTAGAACGCTGTTCTGTAAAGTTCCTCGTACACCAGCGCATACAGCCGCGAGAACGCCTGCTTGTCTCCGCTTACAGCAAGTTTCACATCCTTTCTGAATTCTTCACGGTCCATTCTCAAAACTCCTTTATAAACTGTTCATGTTTCGGGGTCAGGGGGCTCCGCCCCCTGACCTTCAGCCCCTCCCTCCGGGAGGGGTTGGGGTGGGGAAAAACAAACAGTTATCATAAACTGCAATGCATTGTTTTTCAGTTCATATATTAAGTGTCTGAAAAAACTGATTTTGTTGCAAAGCAAAATCAACTTTAGAACAACCCACAAATCAGACGACAGGATATTGTATACATTCAACAACAATTCACCTGATTTGCAGTGGCGAAGGGGCGAAGCCACCTCGTTTCTCCCTCAGGGAGAGAGTCAGGTGGGAGTAAAAAAACTCTCTCCCACTTCTTTGAGAGGTAGAATTATTCAAACTCTCTCCCCCTCCCTGGGGAGGGGGCGGGGGGTGGGGATAAAAAAACAAAATCCCCTGAGGATGAAAATCGGATTATTCAAACTCAGGGAATCGAAGAAAATTTAAATCAGTAAAAGTCAGCGATCAGAGGTTCTTTACCTCTTCATCACTAAGCATTCTGTAGCCGTTTGATGAAAGTGCCTCCTCAGCCTTCGCATAATCATCAACTCTGATAAGAATATGAGCTGAAGCATCCTTCTTTGAAAGTGATGCATACATGTACTCAACACTTACACCGTTTTTATCAAGAACGCTGAGTGCACCTGCAAGTCCGCCAGGAATATCTTCAACGTCAAGAGCAACAACATGATTAACTGCTACGGCATAGTCCTTCTCCTTAAGGACAGCAGCACTCTTGTCCGTATCGCTTAAGATAAGTCTGAGTATGCCGAAGTCATTGGTATCTGCAATGTTCATTGCACGGATGTCGATCTTGTTATCCCCTAAGATCTTTAATACAGCAGATAATCTGCCCGGTTTGTTTTCAACAAATACTGATAACTGTCTTACTTTTGATGCCATAACAATAATCCTCCTTTAAAAGAAAAAATATCTTTAAGTTCCCCTGTGCATTTGTCAGCGGTTTATATCAGTGAAGCTTTCTCTTGTCAACAACTCTTACTGCCTTGCCTTCACTTCTTTCGATAGTCTTAGGTGAAACAAGGTGTACCTTCGGGCTGATGCCGAGAATGAGCTTGAGTGCGTTTGTAAGTTCGCTTTCCTTCTTCTGGATCTCCTTGACAACGTCAGTAAACTGATCTGCAGGCATTTCAACGTAAACGTCGAATGTATCAGTGTTGTTTACTCTGTCAAGTTCGATGCGGTAGTTCGGTGAGTAACCCTGTGCGATAAGAACTGTTTCTATCTGTGAAGGGAATACATTTACACCTCTGATGATGAGCATGTCGTCGCTTCTTCCCATCGGCTTTGCCATCTTGATGAGAGTTCTGCCGCATGAGCACTTCTTTCTTGAAAGAACGCAGATGTCTCTTGTTCTGTATCTGAGAAGCGGGAATCCTTCCTTGTTTATGCTTGTGAAAACGAGTTCGCCCTTTGTGCCTTCCGGAAGAACTTCACCCGTGTCAGGATCGATGATCTCAGCGATGAAGTTGTCTTCGTTGATGTGCATGCCTGACTGTTCGCTGCACTCGAAAGCAACGCCAGGACCGCTTGATTCTGTAAGTCCGTAGATATCAAATGCCTTGATACCAAGAGATTTTTCGATCTCCTGTCTCATTTCCTCTGTCCATGGTTCAGCACCGAAGATACCAGCCTTAAGGTGATTGTCTTCCGGCTTTATGCCCTGTTCCTTCATTGCTTCGCCAAGATAAGCAGCGTATGAAGGTGTGCAGCAGAGAATAGTGGACTTAAGATCCATCATGAACTGGATCTGTCTGTCAGTGTTGCCTGAAGACATAGGAAGTGTGAGACATCCTACCTTGTGTGAACCGCCGTGGATACCGAGACCACCTGTGAAAAGTCCGTAGCCGTAGCAGACATGAACAACGTCTTCCTTTGTACCGCCGGCAGCTGTGATAGCTCTTGCACAGCAGTCCTCCCACATGTCAACGTCCTTCTGTGTGTAGTAAGCAACTACTCTCTTGCCTGTTGTACCGCTTGTTGAATGGATACGTACACATTCTGAAAGCGGCACGCCGAGAAGACCGTCAGGATAGCTGTCGCGAAGGTCAGCCTTTGAGAGGAAAGGAAGCTTGTGAAGATCGTCAACAGACTTGATATCATCAGGTGTTACGCCTTTTTCCTCCATCTTTTTGCGGTAGTAAGGTACATTGTCCCAGACATGCTTTACCTGCTTTACAAGTCTTTCATCCTGAAGCTTTTTCATGTCTTCACGGGACATACATTCGATTTCTTTGTTCCAATATCTTTCCATTGGATTTATCCTCCTGATCATTTTAGATGATCCGGGGTCCCCCCCTGCCCCCTCCCGGAGGAATGGGGGAACCTGAAGTTTTCTCCCCATTGCAAAAGTGTGGATTCCGGATCGATCATATTACACGATTATTTAGCAGCGTTTTTGCCGAGTTCAAATGCTTTTTTGTTGAGTTCAAGGAACTTAGGCGGTACGCACTGTTCAAGTGCCTGCTGCCATATTTCATCCTCAAAGTCTGTCTTTGTTGAAACGACACCCATGAGAACAACGTTTGAAGCCTTGGCATTGCCTGCTTCCTCAGCAAGTGAGAGCGCATCTACAGCTGTAACGTCGATACCCTTCGCACGCATCTTTTCGATGAGATCTTCCGGGTATGAAGCTGCACCTGTGATAACAGGCATCGGATCAAGCTTCTGAACTGAAGTGATCACCTTGCCGCCCTTTTTGAGATAAGGGATCCATCTTGCCGCTTCAAGCTGTTCGAATGAGATGATAACATCTGCCTCGCCCTTTTCTATAACAGGTGAAAATACCTTTTCACCGTACTTAACATAAGTTACAACGTAACCGCCGCGCTGGGACATACCGTGTACTTCTGATACCTTAACATCATAGCCTTTTGCAAGTATAACATTTCCGAGGAGTCTTGATGCAAGAAGTGAACCCTGTCCGCCGACTCCGACTATCATTACAGATTTTGTAGCCATTGATTCTTTTCCTTTCTGTTATAGGGAAATAATATATTTATTCGTCTATTTTCATTTTAACTGATTGTCAGAGGACCGGTGATTTATTTATAAATCACCGGCAAAGCGGGGCGAAGCCCCGTAATCTCTTCTCCGCAGTTTCGGCGAAGCCGAAACTGCAATCAGACGATAGCATCAAACTTACAGAGTTCTGCACATATACCGCATCCTACGCACTGTGTGTGGTCGATGCATGCCTTGCCGTTCTTTATGGAAATTGCAGGACATCCGAGTTTAAGGCACATCTTGCAGCTCTTGCACTTGTAATTTTCCACTTTAAGCGGAGGATTATGTTTAACGTACTTGAGAAGTGCGCATGGTCTTCTTGAAATGATAACTGAAGGAGCATCTGCTTCGAGTTCCTCGAGGATAGCCTTTTCTGTTTCCTCAAGCTTGTAAGGATCAACAACGCGTACTCTCTTTATACCGATAGCCTTGCAGAGTTCTTCAAGATTAACTGCAGCAGCAGGATCGCCCTTTAAGTTCTTTCCTGTTGTAGGGTTCTGCTGATGTCCTGTCATACCTGTGATGGAGTTGTCAAGGATGATAACAGTTGAATTTGTTGCGTTGTATGCGATGTTTACGAGACCTGTCATACCTGAGTGCATGAATGTTGAGTCACCGATAACTGCAACTGAACGCTTTTCAGCCTCTGCTCCTCTTACCTTGTTGAAGC
>JAGDDO010000594.1 GCA_017848205.1 Oscillospiraceae bacterium
AAGAGCTTCACGGCGTGAATCTCTGATGTCAATAGGAACCTGATATGTAGCACCACCGACGCGGCGAGATTTAACCTCAACGACCGGTTTTACATTGTCCAAAGCTTTGTTGAAAACTTCGAGCGGGTCCTGATTAGATTTTTCTTTAAGCTGATCCATAGCAGCGTAAACAATCTTTGTACAAGTTTCCCTTTTTCCGTCCAGCATCATGCGGGAAACGAATTTTGTAATAACCGGGCTGTTATATTTTGCATCCGGCATTACAGGACGATTTACTGATTTCTTATGTCTTCCCATGGTAATCCTCTCTTATTAAGCCTTTGGTCGTTTTGCACCATACTTAGAGCGGGCACGTTTACGTCCGTCTACACCGAGAGCATCTTTTGTACCACGAATGATGTGATAACGTACACCAGGGAGATCCTTTACACGTCCACCACGAACGAGTACTACAGAGTGTTCCTGCAAGTTATGTCCGATTCCCGGAATATAAGCAGTAACTTCAACACCATTACTCAAGCGAACACGAGCAATCTTACGAAGAGCTGAGTTTGGTTTTTTAGGAGTCATAGTCATAACACGTGTACATACACCGCGTTTCTGTGGGCAAGACTCAAGTGCGGGAGCTTTTGTCTGGTTTGCCAGAGACTGACGTCCTTTACGAATAAGTTGATTAATTGTAGGCATCGCCTATTCTCCTATTATTATCCGGCAGCACTCCGGAGAAATAACATATAAAACCTGAATAAAATCAGGGAATTTGATTTTAACGAATTTATAAGCTGACGGTCAATATTTAAATCAGCAATTTTTCAATAAATATTAACCGTCAGTTATCTTTTAGTCTTCATCTGATGAAACAGTCTCAATTGCAGGCTCTTCCATCATAGCTTCAATCTGTTTTTCCTCGCGGCGGCGTTCAAGAATTTCTTCCCTCTGAACATCAAGATCTTTGTCTGTATCATCAAAAAGCTTGACGTTTCTGTAATTCTTAACACCTGTTCCGGCAGGAATCATGTGACCGATGATTACGTTTTCTTTCAGACCATGGAGATTATCCGTAGCTCCGGAAATTGCCGCATTTGTAAGAACGCGTGTCGTTTCCTGGAATGAACATCCTGAAATGAAAGAATCAGTAGCAAGGGCAGCCTTTGTAATACCCTGGAACATCGGACGTGCAACTGCCGGCTGACCGCCTTCTGCGATGATTCTGTTGTTTTCTTCGCGGAAGTGATATTTATCAACCTGCTGACCGAAGATGAATTTTGTATCACCAACTGATACAACTTCAACCTTGCGGAGCATCTGGCGTACGATAACACCAATATGCTTGTCATCAATTGCTACACCCTGAGCAGAGTAAACTGCCTGGATTTCGTTCATAAGGTATTCCTGAAGTGAGTTTTCACCAAGGATTGCAAGAATATCATGTGCGCTCGGTGCTCCGTCACAAAGCTGTTCACCAGCCTCAACACGGTCTCCGTCACGAACAAGCATGCGCTTTGTCATAGGAACAAGGTGCTCATACTGTTTTCCATAAGCATCTTCTACAACTACAACGCGCTTACCTTTTGTAATTCCCTTGAACTTAACTGTTCCGGAAATCTGTGAAAGTACACACGGAATCTTTGGCTTGCGTGCTTCAAAGAGTTCAGATACACGTGGAAGACCACCGGTAATATCGTTTGTCTTTGCAGCTGCAACCGGCATTTTTGCAAGGACAATACCTGCACGAACCTGCTGCTTGTCTTCAACCTGAAGGATAGCTCCTGCAGGGAGGAAGTAAGAGCCCTGTTCATTTCCGGCTTCATCAGTAATAAGGATGCGAGGCTGCTTAACGTCAAGGTGAAGGTCACTGATATAGCGCTCGATCTTTCCTGTATTCTGGTCAACTTCTTCAACAAGAGTTGAACCTGCAATGACGTCTTCGAAGTGTACGTATCCGTCAACTTCAGCAATGATAGGCTCAGAGAACGGATCAAATGTTCCGATTACTTCACCAGCCTGAACAATCTGTCCTTCCTTAACCTGAATTGAAGAACCGTTGGCGATTTCAATTTTCTGTTCGTTACCTGCGAGATAGAGAACTCCGTCTTTGATGATAATGCGGCCGTTTTCTTTTGCAGTAAACTTATTCTTTCCTGAAACAAGTTCAGTTCCCTTGAGGACGCGGCTTCCGTCAGCAACTTCAGCTTTTCCGCCTTCAAGTTTACATGTATCAATAATGCGTGTTGCAATCATTGAACCCTTACGTGTAAAGAGCCAGTTTCCGTCTTTAGTTACAACGTGAGTTCCGGCAACTTCACCAATGAGAACAGGGTATTTGAGTACAATGCGGTTATCCTCAGTATCCTTAGATGCAGTACCACCGACGTGGAATGTACGCATCGTAAGCTGTGTACCAGGCTGACCGATTGACTGTGCAGCGATAACACCTACAGCTTCACCGATTTCAACAAGCTTGTTGCGTGCAAGGTTCTTTCCGTAACACTTTACGCAGACACCATGTTTTGCTTCACAGGTAAGAACTGTACGTATCTTAACCTTTTCAACACCGGCTTCATCAATCTTTTTAGCGAGTTCATCAGTGATGTATTCATTTACATCGCAGATAAGTTCACCTGTTACAGGGTGAATTACGCGTTCAATTGTAAAGTGTCCGGCAATACGTGCTGAAAGCGGAGTAACGATTTCATCACCATTTTTGATTGCAGTATAGTCGATACCGTTGATAGTACCGCAGTCTTCGTCATTTACAACTACATCCTGAGCAACATCAACACGACGACGTGTCATGTAACCAGCGTCAGCAGTCTTCAAAGCAGTATCAGTAAGACCTTTGCGGGCACCGTTTGAAGAAATGAAGTACTCGATAACCGAAAGTCCTTCCTTGAAGTTTGAGCGTACTGGAAGCTCGATGATGTCTCCGTTAGGTTTAGCCATCAAACCACGCATAGCTGCAAGCTGAGAAATCTGTTTCTTAGAACCGCGGGCACCAGAGTCAGCCATCATGTAGATTGTGTTGAATCCGTCCTTATCTTTCTTGAACTGATCCATCATTATGTCAGAAAGCTTATCGTTTGTGCGCTGCCATACGTCAGTTACTTTGTTGTAGCGTTCCTCTGCAGTGATATGACCCATTGAGTACTGGTTAACGATTTCCTCAACCTGCTTGTTAGCCTCATCAACCATCGGCTTTTTCTCTTCCGGAATAAGGATATCATCCATTGAAAGGGTTGCACCGAAGAAGGTAGCGTTTTTGTAACCGCAGGCCTTGATTGCATCGAGCATCTGGATTGTAATCCATGAGCCCTGTGTATGGTATACAGTTTCAATCATAGCCTTGAGCTTTTTGTCGCCCATCTGCTCGTTTACATATCCTACTTCTGCAGGCATTTCAGCATTAAAGCGGAGGCGTCCTGCTGTGGTTTCAATCAGGTCACCAGCCTTGAAAGCACCCGGCTTGAATGAGTCTTTAGGTGAATTTACCTTGATAACAGACTGCCAGCCGATATAACCGTTTTCTGCAGACATGATTGCTTCATCTACAGAAGAAAAGCGCTTGCCTGTCCCGGCTCCGTTTGGTTTAACGGAAGTCATATAGTAAATACCAAGAACCATGTCCTGTGACGGAGCAACGATTGTATTTCCGTTTGCAGGATCGAGGAGGTTTCTTGCAGAAAGCATGAGTGTCCAGCATTCCATCTGGGCAGCCTGTGTAAG
>JAGDDO010000595.1 GCA_017848205.1 Oscillospiraceae bacterium
CAAGAACAAGCGAAGGTAAACTACAGGTCGAACTTGCACTTCAGAAATACAGACTGCCGCGTCTTACAGGTATGGGTGTTGAAATGTCACGTCTCGGCGGCGGTATCGGTACAAGAGGTCCGGGCGAGACCAAGCTTGAAACAGACCGCCGTCATATAAAGCGCCGCATCACAGCTCTTGAGGAGGAGCTTAGGATCCTCGGCGAACGCAGAAAAAGAATGAGAGCGCGAAGAAAGAAGGACAGTGTTCTTACTGCAGCCATAGTCGGTTATACAAACGTAGGAAAATCCACTCTTCTGAATGCACTTACTGAAGCCGGTGTTCTTGCTGAAAACAAGCTTTTTGCTACACTTGATACCACCTCACGCTCGATAGAACTTCCTGACGGAAGAAGCGTTATGCTTATCGATACTGTAGGACTTATCAGAAGGCTTCCTCACAGTCTTGTCGAAGCTTTCAAAAGCACCCTTGAAGAAGCTGCGGAATCAGATCTTATTATTGAGATCATCGATTCATCATCACCGGAGGCTGCCGAACAGGTAAAGGTCACACATGATCTTCTTGCTGAACTCGGCTGCGAGGAAACACCTCATATTTATGTACTTAACAAGTGTGATAAGGGCGATCCGGCAATAAAGCTTCCTTCTGATCTTCCGCAGGTACGTATTTCCGCAAAGGAGAAGACAGGATTTGATGAACTTCTTACCCTCGTATCTGAATATCTGCCGGAGACTCTGAAAAATATGAAGCTTCTTATACCATACAGTCAGAGCGGTCTTGCCGGAAAGATCCGTGAAAACGGCAGGATCATTTCCGAGGAATACACGGAAGACGGTATTCTCACTGAAGCGCTTGTTGATGTAAGACTGCAGAAACTCTGTGAACAGTATCTTTCTGAATGAAAACTGCGTCTGTTCAGAAATCAGCGCAGAAAACGGGGAAGTCATGCAGTTTCTCCGTGTGCTTAAACCAGTCTGATCAGTGAATACATATCGCTGACAGCGAAAGGATGTTAAATATGAATACAGTACTGCTGGAGCAGCTTATCCAGCTTTTTATGATAATGGGTGCTGGTTACGTTCTTTTCAAGCTTAAATACATTGATGTTCCGTTCACACAGAAGCTCACAAGGCTTCTGCTTGACGTGACTCTTCCGCTTATGATACTTGCCTCTGTCATGAAAGATGAGGGCGAAAAAGATTACGGTAAAGTGGGTACGGTTTTCTTTTTCTCGTTTGCCCTGTACGTGTTCATGACAGTTCTCAGTATCGTTACAGTCAAACTTCTTCGTTTTCCCGCAAAGCAGCAGGGAATATACATGTTCATGTGCATGTTCTCAAACACCGGATTTATGGGTTATCCGGTAATAAATGCGCTTTTCGGGTCTGAAGCCATGATATATGCGGCTATTGTAAATGTATTTTTTAATATTTTTGTTTTTACAGTCGGTATAGTAATGATAAACTACGACGGCGGCAGTAAAAAGGGAACAGGATCGATAGCATCTCTTATCGACCTTAAGCATCTTCTTACACCGGGTACACTGTGTTCACTTGCAGCCGTGCTTCTGTATTTTCTGCCGGTACATTATCCGACAGTACTTACCGGATTCTGCAGTACCTTAGGCGGTCTCACATCCGGACTTGCTATGCTTGTAATAGGTTCAACACTTGCAAAAATACCGGTAAAGAGCATATTCAACGACTGGCATGTATATTTATTTACAGCGGTACGACAGGTCGCTTTTGCCTTTATACTCTGGCCGGTTATGAAACTTGCCGTGAGTGATGAACTGATAAGAGCTGTAATGTTCATTCTTATGATAATGCCTGTCGGAAACACCGCGGTTCTTCTGGCCGGCAGATACGAAAAAGACGAGGAACTTGCAGCAAAGACGGTTTTTGTAACCACTTTTGTATCAATAATAACTATCCCGTTATGTCTTGATATTCTGAAGGTAATCTGATAATATATAGATACAGGGAAACTAAGGAACCGCTGAATTATAAAAATCAGCGCAGGGGTGCAGGGCTGAGCCCCGCTTTCTCTCCTTACGCAAATCAGTGTTTCCTTAAACTTTTTGAGAAAAACAGGGGGTAAAATATATGGATTCAAAAAAAAGCAAGATCAGTCAGATGACAATTTCCGAAAAGGTCGCTCTGGTCCACGGTGCTACATTTTTCGGAACAGCTGAGTTTCCGAAACTGGGTATAAGGAGACTTCAGCTTCTTGACGGCGGAACCGGGATCAATTTCGAACAGCTTTTCGGGGACTTTTTTACCCGTGACGATAATGATGAAAAAATCAAGCCGCAGGGTTCCGTGCTTTCAAATGTTATAAAAAACTATTATCATGAAGAAAGACTGAATGAAGAAGAAAAAAGGATAAGGGACATAATAAAGAAAAAGCTGGATGACCTTACCGGAATGCCGGATATGTCACCGGGCTGTTTTCCGCCGGGAATTCTTCTTGCTGCGACTTTTGATCCTGATACCGTAAGGGAAATCGGTGAAGCCCTCGGTGCTGAAGCAGCAGCCTACGGGATCGATATTCTCCTTGGTACGCCTAATATCAATATTCACCGTGATCCTCTCGGAGGAAGGCTTTTCGAAGGTTACTCCGAAGATCCGTATCTGATATCTGCTCTTGCTCCTGAGCTTATCAAAGGTGTCCAGAAATATCCTGTAGCCGCAAACGTAAAGCATTTTGCAGTAAACAATCAGGAAACAAACAGGACCGGTGTCAATGTATCCGTTTCAAAGCGCGCGCTTGAAGAGATCTATCTTCCGGGATTTCGTGCCTGTGTCAAGGACGGAGAAGTAAAAACCGTGATGAGCGCTTACAACAGAATAAACGGAGTGCCGTGTTCTGAAAACAGAACACTTCTTCACGACAAGCTCTGGGATGAATGGGGATTTGACGGCGTTGTAATATCCGACTGGAATGCAGTTAATGACCATATCAGAGCTGTTGAATCCGGAAACGATCTTTCAATGCCGGGACCACCTGATGAAAAGGTCACAGAAACCTATGCACACGCTGTAAAGGACGGCATTGCTTCAACCAAAAAGCTTAACGAAGCGGTGTTCAACATGCTTGAACTCATTGATTATCTCGACGAGAAGAAGAAATTGTATAAACCGGAATACAAAAACGCTTCAGAACTTAAGGAACTCACTGACAAAGCAGCATACCGGGCAGCATCAGAAGGCATAGTACTGTTAAAAAATACACGTAATATATTTCCGTTTGATGTAAACGGTAATGATAAAATCATTATTACAGGAACAGGCTGTGAGGAACTTATTACCTGCGGTGAAGGAAGTGCTGCTGTTATAACAGACAGAAACACCTCATTTTCTGAAGAACTAATAAAGATACTTGGAGGAAACAGAGTTTCAGTTCATCCTCAGATAACCGGAAAAATAAAAGGAAACAACGAAACAGTCATCGTTGTTGCTTCGCTTACCGGTATGGAGGGAAATGACAGGGAAAATATGAAACTTGACAAGCGCGACAAGGCAGTACTTCGCGAGCTGATACTTGAAAAACAGCAGCTTAAGAGTTTCCGTATAGCTCTTATCCTCAATGTCTGCGGTCCGGTATCGCTTTCTGAGTACGAACCTTATGTGGACGGTATTTTCTGTATGTTCCTTCCGGGTATGCAGGGCGGTAAGGCTATGGCTGACATAATTACCGGCAGAGTCAGTCCGTCGGGAAAGCTTCCGGTAACATTTCCTGCTCATTACAGAGATACGCCTACTTTCATCAATTTTCCGGGTGACGGCGGCGAAGTCTCATACGGTGAAGGAATTTTCATCGGTTACAGATACTATGCGAAGAAAAAAATCAGACCTGCTTATAATTTCGGCTACGGTCTTTCCTATACAACATTTGAGATAAGTGATGTATGCACATCGAAAGAGCGCTTCCGTGAAAGGCTCACAATCAGCGGAAAGATAACCAACACCGGTAAAACTGCCGGTTCTCAGGTAGTACAGATCTATATAAGTGACGTATATTCGACCTGCAGAAAACCGGAAAGCGAGCTGAAGGCGTTTAAAAAGATATATCTTGAACCGGGGCAGACAGAAAGATTCGACTTTGCTCTTACGGAAAAGGATTTTACGTACTACGATCCTGACTACGACAGGTTCATCTGCGAGGAAGGATATTTCGATATTATTGTTGCCACATCCTCCGCTGCTGAAGACGTTGCCGCAATAAAGAGAGTCTACAGACAGGGAACAAGCCCTTATTCATACGGACTTAACTCCAGACTAAAGGTATTCTACGAAACTCCTGCGCTTAAGGAACTGCTTTTCCGCTTCTGGGAGTTTGCAGACTATGATACCGGAATCCTTGAAAACTCATACAGATATACTCCTGAAAAGAAACTCTATGAGATATTTCCTAAAATCGATGATTCCGATACCGAAGTAAACCAGCACCTTGAAAGATTCCTTGAAGAAGTTTCAAAGGTTGAAAAACGATAATCAGATTAAAAATTACGGTCTAAACTGATGTCTTAAGGAAACTCTGAATTTTTTAATCAGCATGGGGCACAGGGTAAAGTCACGCAAATAAACAATCAGCACATCAGGCTTTGCATAGAAATGTGAGCCTGATGTGCTGATTTCTTTTTATAAGTGAATTATTTTTCAGACTTTATGTTATTTCTTTCGGGACAAATATTAGAACATAACATAACAAAAGGATAGAGTGCA
>JAGDDO010000596.1 GCA_017848205.1 Oscillospiraceae bacterium
AGTGTTCCGCCCCCACCTTTATTATACGATATTTTTGAACAGAAGTACTTATCTGTTATAATAAAATGTCCTTCCCAGTAGGCCGGAAGTGTAAGTGCAAATTTACCGTTTCCGAGAGTTACGCGAAGTGAACCATCAGAGTTCTTTGTAACCGCTGCATGATCCGCTTTGATATCTTCCGGATAAGGATAGGCTCCCGGATCGGTATTTTCCTTCTTTGCATCAGCCGGTTCCGAAGATGATACTGCCTCCTGTTCTTCTGTTTCCGTCACTGCCGGTGAAGTTTCTGCTCCGTTTAACGTTTCTGCGCCTGAAATGCCTGTAACTTCAGTTAATACAGTTTCTATGACCGTTACAGCCTTTACATCACCCGTCACCGGTGCGGATCCATCTTTTTCAGATACTGACGGCTCTGTAAGCGAAACATCTGTAAGAGCCGGTGAAAACGGATCTCTGCTTCTCTCCGGCAGATTGCTGCCTATAACGATCAGAAGCACCGCTGCCGCAGCAGCACATGCTGCTCCCGCCCACGGGAATCTTTTTCCCTTTGTAGTTACTGTGATATTTGTATCCGCTGCCTTTTCAACAAACCTGTCATCGATCTCACCAAGATCATGAAGGAGTTTATTTGCAGTTTCCATATCTGTATTTCTGTTATCTTTAAAATCGCTCATGATAACGCCTCCGTTTTATCAGTAAAGTCCCTTTTCTTTTATGTATTCTTTAAGATCTGCTCTTATCCTGCAGAGCATAGTTTTCAGTGAACCGGCGGAAATGCCGTTGTTTTCAGCGATCTCCTTTATCGGTTTCATGTAGAAGTATCTCTGCATGAAAAGTATGCATTTTTTCTCGTCAAGCGTTCCGAGAAACTCATTGAGCGCTGCAATGACTTCCTTGTGTTCGACCCTTGCCGCTGTATTGTCGCGTGACGGTATGCACTCTGCCAGTTCTTCGAGCGACTGGGTTACCAGGTCATGATCTCTTTTCTTCGCCTTTCTTTTTTCGTACATCTTAAGTGCAAGATTTCTCGTTACCTTTGCAATGTACGCCCTGAAAATACGCGGTACCACCGGCGGTATTGAATTCCATACAGTAAGGAACGTATCATTCAGACATTCCTCCACATCACCTTTGTCGCCGAGTATTCCGTCTGCGATCTTCCGGCAGTACCGGCCGTATTTCAGTTCAGTCTCGGAAATAGCTTCTTCCGAACGCTCATTGAACAGTCTTATCAAAATTTCGTCTTCCATATTATGTTCCTTTCGGGTGCCGTTGGTCTTTCAGGTGCCGCTCACCGGCTGCCTCAGATCCTTTAAGATCAGTTTTTAAGGAAACACTGATTAAATCGGAAATCCGGCTTCGCCGGATTTCCGGGGGTAGGATTTGCGGGGCTTCGCCCCGGAGCCCCACGCTGATTTATGAATAAATCAGCGTTTCCTTAAAACAACCAGATCTCCGCTGTTGAGCGCACCGTCACCGTTTACATCTTTCCATACCCGTTCCTCCGTTTTCTCTTTTCTCTGTACTATATGATCATAATTGTGTCAGATGATTTTTCACAGGGGTATTTCCCCCTTCAACTATACAGTACGATAAAAAACAGAAAGGTTACAGAAAAAAATAAAAATTTTCTGAAAAAACTGATACGGTGGTATTATCAGCCGTGAAACAACGTATCTGTGCGGTTCTCCTGAGCACTTACAGGTTCTGCAAGCGGAACAGTCAGCAATGAGTATAACACATATTAAGAAATAAATCAAATAAACCCATACTACTATTGTATGATCAGATTTTCAGCCCCCGAAAACAAATCCTTAAGAAATGCAGACAGAAAAATTAAAATTCGATTAATTTTATTCTTTTTTCATTGACAGCATAGTTCCGTTATGCTATACTTTGCTTAGAAAAATACAAAACAAGGCAGAGAACGGCATAATCTCCGGAACTCCGCCGCATTCAAAAGAAAGAAGGACATAATCATGGGAATTTTAGGTTTTATAATCTGGCTTGTAATCGGTGCGATCATCGGCGCAATAGCAGGAAAGATAATGGACGACGGTCATAAGGGCTTCCTTAAGAATGCCATTCTTGGTATCGTCGGAAGTACTATCGGTGCTTTCGCAGGCAGTCTCATTCATGCAAGAGGCAATCTGCTTCACCTCGTTCTTTCAGTTGCAGGTGCCTGCCTCGTTATCTGGATCGTCCGTCAGATCTCAAATAAGAAATAACGCACTATTGACATCAGCCTTTCCTGATGCTATAATAGTTATTATTGAAAAACCAAACACAATAAATGCAATGATCGGGAGAAGTAACACGGAAAGTTCGGTCACAGTGAGCACGGGACAGTGGAAACCGTACACATAGAGTCTGTGTGAATAACACCCGGGAGCAGCAAACTGAAAATCCTTCGCGGATCAGTAGGGGCGACGTTTTCTGCACGTTACGCAGACAGAGTGACCGTAATTTTTACGGTAATTCAGGTGGTACCGCGGAACATGATCTCCCGTCCTGTCTTTATGCAGGACGGGAGTTATTTTTTTGAAAGGAAAATTATTATGAAACATACCGACATCAAAGAAATTCTGAACAACGGCGAATTCATCGGCAAGAAGGTAACAGTATGCGGCTGGGTACGTACAGCAAGAGATTCAAAGAACGTAGCATTCATTGAGCTCAATGACGGTACATCACTCAAGCATCTCCAGATCGTTATAGACAAGGCTTCAGGCATGGAATATGACGCGAATGCCCTCAGACTCGGCACATCTCTTAAGGTAACAGGTACAGCTGTTGAAGCACGTCAGGCAGCAGCCGAGATCAATGCTGAATCCATCGAGATCCTCGGTGAATGTCCTCTTGAATACCCTCTCCAGAAGAAGAGACACACACTTGAATTCCTTCGTACAATGCCGCACCTCAGAGGCCGTACAAATACATTCAATGCAGTCCTCAGAGTTCGTTCAGTACTCGCTGAATCTATCCACAAATACTTCCAGGACAGAAACTATGTTTACATAAACACACCGCTCATCACAGGCAGTGACTGCGAAGGTGCCGGTGAAATGTTCCAGGTAACAACTATCGGTTACTCTGACAAATACAAGAACGCTGATGAATACTATGCAGACGACTTCTTCGGCAAGCGTGCCGGACTCAGCGTTTCCGGTCAGCTCGAAGGCGAAATGGCAGCTATGGCTCTCGGAAAGATCTACACATTCGGACCAAGCTTCCGTGCGGAAAATTCCAACACTCCGAAGCACCTTGCTGAATTCTGGCATGTTGAACCGGAAGTAGCATTTGCTGAACTTCCTGACGTTATCGCAATGGCAGAAGATATGCTCAAGCACGTTATCAGAAATCTTCTCGACACATGCCCTGATGAAATGCAGTTCTTCGATGACCACTTCGAAAAGGGCATCATTGCAAGACTCGAGGAACTCATTTCACACGACTTCGGCGTTGTTTCATACACAGAAGCGATCAGGCTCCTTGAAGAATCAGGTGAAGATTTCGTTTACCCTGTATCATGGGGATGCGACCTCCAGACAGAACACGAAAGATACATCGCTGAAAAGGTATTCAAAAAGGCTGTATTCGTAACTGACTATCCGAAGGAGATCAAGTCATTCTACATGAAGCAGAATCCGGACGGCAAGACAGTTGCTGCAGTAGACCTTCTCGTTCCTGGTGTCGGCGAGATCATCGGCGGCAGTGAAAGAGAAGCAGATTACGAAAAGCTCGTAGCTGCAATGAACGAAAGAAACATGAACCTTGATCTTTACAGCGACTACCTCGACCTCAGAAAGTTCGGTTCAGTTCCTCACGGCGGTTTCGGCCTCGGATTTGAACGTCTTATCATGTACGTAACAGGTATCGCAAACATCCGTGACGTAACACTCTACCCAAGAACTGTAGGAAGCATCAGATAATCTGTGTTTCCCTTGACATCAGAATAGTACAGTGCTATAATATACCCGTAAATAAATGTTGAACAAAGACGTTCAGACTGCATGATACGTGCAGTCTGCGTCTTTTTTTGTTAGAAAGGAATGTTTATTATGTCAAAATCTCTCTACTTACCGGAAGGTTACAAG
>JAGDDO010000597.1 GCA_017848205.1 Oscillospiraceae bacterium
AAGGAAAGATCAGAAAAGAATATCTGGAGTTTTTAAGATCTGTTTTCAAAAATTCCGGAGTTACAAACAGGGTGTTTGCAGCGGCCTATATGACAGGTATTCTTCCGATTAAGAAAATGGAAGGACATTCAGCTGTATCTGATTTTGAAGAGTACACAGTACTTGATCCGCAGCTCTTCAGCGGATATGTCGGATTTACGGAAAATGAAGTGCGTAAACTCTGCAGTGATCATGACATGGATTTTGAAATGATGAAATACTGGTATGACGGATATAATTTCAAAGGTACCGGTTCTGTCTATAATCCGAATTCTGTTATGAAAGCTATAAGGAAAAGAGAATTTGATTCATACTGGCCGAAAACAACAGCTGCAGACAGTCTCATGGAATACATAAGCAAGGATTACAGCGGATTAACAAGAACTATTGCAGAACTTATTGCAGGTATTGACGTTCAGGTCGATACTGAGAACTTTACCAACGATCCTTTCGAAACCTATGATAAGGATGATGTTCTGACGCTTCTTGTTCATCTCGGCTATCTGACATTTGACCAGAAAAGCAGCAGAGTCCGTATTCCGAATGAAGAGATACGTAAGGAATTTCAGCGCGCGATCCATAAAGTAAATCACACTGAAACACTGAAACGACTGAATGAAAGTGAACAGCTTTTTACTGATACTATCACAGGTAATGAGGAAGCGGTTGCACAGCAGATTGAAAAGATCCATCGGGAAGAAACGTCTCCGATTCACTATAACCGGGAAGACAGTCTTCGCAGTGTAATCAAACTGGCTTACTATACCTATCGTGATCACTATGTTCAGTGGGAAGAGATGCCGGCAGGTGACGGGTACGCTGACATTGCATTTCTTCCGAAAAAAGATTCTGACTATCCGATCCTGGTAATAGAACTAAAGTGGAATAAAACTGCTGAAACCGCTGTTGAGCAGATCAGAAACCGTCATTATCCGGAATCGTTCAAAGGATACGGCAGTGAAATAGTTCTGGTAGGTGTGTCCTATGACAAGGATGAAAAGCCAGGGCAGAGAACACATAAATGCCGGATAGAGAAAATAGCAACGGAAAGATAGAAGGTAGTCTTCACCCCTGCGGGGCGAAGACTGCTATAGAAAAAACGAGCTGCCGGATAAGGCAGCTCGTTTTATAACCGCGCCGTAAGGTGCATCATTTTTTTATAAAGTCCTTTGCACTGACTTCGGTTCTGTCATATTCAATGCCGAAATAATCAAGTATCGCTTTCATGTCATCCTGCTTTGAGAGGAAAACATCCAGAAGTCGTTCCTTCATGCCGGCAGTTTGCCATTCCTTTAATCCGAAGTAGTAGAAATACTTGATATGATCATCAATATAGAACGGAACGATATCATTTTCAAGGCACTGCTTGAGCATAAGAAGTCTGCCGACACGTCCGTTTCCGTCGTAGAAAGGATGTATCTTTTCAAACCGTGCATGAAAATCTGCGATATCATAAAGATCGTGTTCCGGCTTGCTGTTATAGTCAGAGATAGGTTTTTTAATCAGTCCGGATACGTCATCCGGTGAAGCAGTCTGTATCTCTCCGACTTCATTGGCATATTTCTTGTATTCACCGATCACGGCATAGTCGGCATCATCGACCATGATACCGTTTTTCAGCATTCGGTGAAGATTTTTTATGTATTCTTCCGTTACCGGTTCAGAGACTGTATCGATTATATGATCAAAGCATCTGAAATGATTTGAAGTTTCAAATACATCATTTACAGGAACTGTACCGTCGATGGTGTGAGTTTCGTAAATGTATCTTGTCTGTTCATGAGTCAGCCTGCTGCCTTCGATATGGTTTGAATTGAAGGCAAAATCGACCTGCATACGGTTATAGATGCTGCCTTTGATTTTGTGTTTCTTTTCCGAAACAAGGAGCGGCAGCAGAGTTCGTTTATTTTCTGGCATGATAGATCATCCTCATGGTTTTGTGTATTGTCTGATGTGTTTTTATTATAACATGAAAACAATGAGAATGAAATGATTTTTTTCAGAACTTGTATTCAGGGTCTGTCAGGAAAAATGTAGTCTTCACCCCTGCGGGCCGAAGACTGCTATAGAAAAACCGGACTGCAGCCGCAGTCCGGTTTATTAACCTGCGCCGTAAGGCACCGCTTTCCATTGACGCACCTGCCGGTTTGGGGTATAATTATAGTTAGCGACAGATAATATGCCGCAAAATATACTATTGTAATACAGAAGAAAGAAGGAGGCAGAAAGATGATACTGCTTGTTATCGACACCCAGAAGGGAATAACAGATGAGAGACTTTTTGAATTTGAAAAGTTTAAAAGCAATGTAGGCACGCTTATAGCTGCAGCAAGGGAAAACGGCGTTGAGGTCGTTTATGTGCGTCATGATGACGGTCCGGGAAGCGGATTTTCAGCCGGAGATGAAGATTTTGAGATATTTGAGGGCTTTGCTCCGAAGGACGGGGAAAAGGTGTTTGACAAGAAGGTGAACAGTGCGTTCCACGAATCTACCGGACTTCTCGCATATCTGAAAGCACGCAGGGTAAGCAGGATCATCACCGTCGGCCTTCAGACTGATTTCTGCATAGATGCTGCTGTAAAGAGCGGCTTTGAACACGGATTTGAGATGATCGTTCCGGAATACTGCAATTCCACAAGGACAAATCCTTACATCGATCCGGAGACGACCTATCATTTCTATAACGAATACATGTGGCCGGACAGATATGCAAAGTGCGTTACAATGAAAGATGCGCTTGATCTTATCAGTTCATATGACGGAACAGAACGTGCCGCCGATAAGGATGCCCTTTCAGGCTGCGGTACGATGACGATAGAAACTGACCGTCTTATCCTCAGAAGATTTGAATTTGACGATATCCCGTCCATGATGAGAAACTGGATATCTGATGAAAACGTTCAGAACAGATACGGTGAACCGGCTTACAAGACACCGGAAGCTGTAAGGGGGCTTCTTGAAAAATACATAAACGGATACCAGGACGGCAACTATTACAGATGGGCTGTCATTGAAAAAGAATCCGGTGAATGCATCGGCCAGATCGCATATTTCCTCGTTGACAGAAACAATCATTTCGGCGAGATCGAATACTGCATCGGTACGGCGTTCCAGGGAAAAGGATATGCAACGGAAGCCACAAAGGCGATTATCCGTTTCGGATTTGAAAACATTCATTTCAACAAGATCCAGATCTGCGTCCGTCCGGTAAACGCACCTTCACGAAGAGTCATAGAAAAATGCGGCTTCACATACGAAGGCACGCTCCGCGACTACTTCTTCATAAACGGAAAATACGAAAGCAGAATGTATCATTCGATCCTGCGGTCGGAACAGTAAAGAAATGAGGCACCTTCGGTGCAATTGAAAAAACAAACAGGTCACTATCCATGATTTTTTGTCGGATAGGAACCTGTTTGTTTTGTTTATACTATTTTCTCAGAGTGATTCTACATAGATACTTGTTTTATAATTGCTTTTTCTTATATAAGACATTATTCGTGTTACCATTGTTTTCTATCATACCGGTTTCGCTGAGCATCCGCATATACCTCCAGGCTGTTGCTCTTGATTTACCGGTAACATTAATTACATCCTGAATCGATAGTTCTTTTCCCTGATCAAGTAATTTTATCAACGGCTGGAGTTTTTCGTAATTCTTATCTGAAAGAACTTGTTTCAAACTTGTTTCAAAACTTGTTTCAAAACTTGTTTCAAAACTTGTTTCATTATTCAGAAACATAGGATGAATTGGAATACGTACTCGCATAGCGCGCCTGTCTTCATCAGTGAAAAATTCTGCTCTTGGAGAACCATTGCGAGCCAGTTCATCCTGAATAGTAGGAATACCTGATGAATGTCCTTCAGACAGGTCAAGTTCTTTTAAAAATTCGCCGAGTCTTCTGTTTCTGTAATACCTTGAAACAAATCTGTTCCCTTCAGCAATTGTTTTCAGAGAAACAGATCTGTCTATGCCGGGGAAATTCATTATATTTATGCAATCAGGTTCTATTTCAATAGTTACTGGTTCATAGGACATGTAATCCCTGTGATAGAATGCATTTACAACAGCTTCTTCAATTGCCTGATACGGGTAATTATAAATACGTACTGCTTCCATCTGATCAGGAACTTTGATTACCATTTCTCTAATGATCGTGTTTCGGAAGCGTTCCATTGTTGCTTCAATCATCTGTGGGACTGAACCGGTGATAACAGGAAAGTCTTCGCTTAATCCCGGATTACGGGTGCTTCCTTCAGGAAAACGAGTCATTTGTACATATGTATATCCAAAGAATTTTTCAGGATGTTCACAGAACATCATAAGCGCAACGTTCTGAATATAACGAAGTTCCGGAGGACCGACAAGAAGTTGCATATCTTCCAGAATACTTTCAGTTCCTCGTTCTCTGATTTGTTTTGATAGTTTGCTTCCGGTTTTTCTTAAATGGTTTTCAAGAAGTAATGGTGATATATCATCGATAGTAGCTTTATGATTAGCTCTGCAGTCGAATGGTGTCTGATCTGACATGCTGATAAGCTCTTTTTCCTGTTCGGGATTAGCTTTTACGGTGCTTGTAAGATATCTGATATGATAACAGTATTTTTTATCTTTTTTACTCGTTATATACTCAGGTGATTTATATGGTCTTTGCTGTCCGGTACGTGCTACAATAACCATGATCCAGGTTCCATCAATTTCTACTGGGATAGCTTTAGGAAAATACGGAGGAGATATTAAGTTGTTGAAACCAAGCATATCTTTTTGAATTTTATCAAGAGTATTTTCATCAAGCCCTTTGACAGGACGTACTGCGATACCATCTTTTTCTTCAACACCGACTATAATATATCCGCCGCCATTATTATTGAAATCGTTGGCAAACGCACAAATGCTTCGATATATGTCATCCGGATTCCAGCCAGATTTAAATTCAATTCGTTCAGATTCGATTCTTTTTTTATTTAAAAGACTATCAAGGTCAATTTCAAGTTCCAATATTATACCTCCGAAACAGGCGAATAATCAAATAGATATAAAACGGAGCCGGAAAATGATAACTAATTCCGGACTAAATCTAAAAATAGTATAGCATATAATCAGATAATATGCAATATAACTGAAGTGGACCCCCTTATAATGGACAGTAAAAACCAATGGTTAATGTACAAATAAAATGGTATAATAGTAGAAGTAACAAAGCCGGAGGTTTAAAATGGCAGGAAGAAAATACAGTATAGAATTCAAAATACAGGCAACGAAAAGAGTAGTTGAGGAAGGTGTATCCTCAGCACAGGTAGCAAGAGAATTAGGGATCAATGTAAACTCATTGAGAGATTGGGAATCGATGGATGTATCATTCAATTCTGCGGTCGGAACAGTAAAAAGGAAGTCTTCATACCTGCGGGCCGAAGACTGCTATAGAAAAAACGAGCTGCCGGATACGACAGCTCGTTTTATAACTGCGTACACGGTTGCGTTCATATCCGTGTACGCTTTTTATTATTCTTTCGGTAATGCGTATGTCCGCGCGAGTTCGGTGTTGTATATATC
>JAGDDO010000598.1 GCA_017848205.1 Oscillospiraceae bacterium
CTTTCAAAGAAGGCCAATTCGCTTAAGAGCCTTGCAGGAATATTTGATTCACTGGCCGATATGGTCGATACAGTTCCGCTTGACACTCTTCTTGATGAGCTCCTTGAACGTTCAGGCTACAAAAGCTATCTTATGACTCAGGGAACTGAGGGCGAAACAAGACTTGAAAACATTGAGGAACTTAAGACCACAATGGTTGAATACCAGAAGAACAACGAGGATTCCACACTTGACGGATTCCTTGCTGACATAGCGCTCTATACTGATCTTGACAAGATGACAGATGACGCTGACTGCGTAACTCTTATGACCATCCATTCAGCCAAGGGACTTGAATTTGAGAATGTATATGTAATAGGAATGGAAGACGGCATCTTCCCGGGAACAAGATCCATGATGAGCGACGAGGATATGGAAGAGGAAAGACGTCTTGCCTATGTGGCAGTTACACGTGCAAAGCAGAAACTCTGTCTTATTCACGCGTCGCAGCGTATGCTTTTCGGAACGACAAGCCGAAACATGAAGTCAAGGTTTATCAAGGAGATCGATCCGGAAGTTATTTTCAAGGAAGACAGAATATCGACCACTGTTCCGGCAAGTGCAAAATCAAGATCTCATTCAGCCATGAACACGCTTTCGTTCCAGCAGCAGCTTCTTGCCAAGAAGAATTCAAAGCCGGGAACAACAAAGAAACCTGCTAAATATTCAGCAGGTGACAGAGTGGATCACGATAAATTTGGTGAGGGCACTGTTCTTTCAGTGACACCTATGGGAAATGATGCTCTTCTCGAAATCGCATTTGACGAGATAGGCACCAAGAAGATCATGTCGAATTTTGCAATGATGAAGAAGCTTTAAGGAGAAACTGTTATGAAAAATCATGCTGGAGTTATAATTATTGCTGCCGTGCTTGCAGGAACTGTTTTCACAGGATGCGGTACTGAAGAAAATATCAGTATAAAGATAGCTGAAAAACCTGCGGTAACAAATGCTGTCGCAACAGAAGCAGTTACCGAAGCGGAGACTACTGAAACCGAGGAAGAAGTAACAGATGCGGAAGAAACTACGGCTGTATCTGAGACCACAACATCAGATGAAGCAGAAGTAACTGACGAAGATGATTCTGATCCGGAGGTTACAGAAGAGACCGGTATAACAGAGCCGGAGGCCGAGCCTGCCGTGACAACACCTTACGGGTTCAGCAGAGTAACAAAGGATCCGAGACCGGGCAGCGCCGGACCATTGGTTTCATCACTTGAAGGCAGATGGGAAGACGGAGAAGGAAACGTCATCGAGTTTAAAAACTGTTCTGACTACGCAGGCGATTTTGTAATGACTTCTTCCGAAGGAACTGCAGTGACCGGTAGGGCATATGTTGAATATAACTTTGACACGGACAACTACGCTGTTTTCTGGTACAATCTTTATAATGAAAGCAACGAGCTTGTTTACAGCTTCAGATACACAGGCGAGATACCTTTAGAAACTCTCAGAGATATGAACTATACCACATTCGAGAGAGCAGATCAGACTCCGGGGATCACCGGCTGATAAAAATAACGGGACTTAAAAACTTAAATACAACAAGAGCAGCATATCTTACCCGCGAAAAAAAACGCAGGTTCAGATATGCTGCTCTGCTTTTAAGGAGATTTCCCTAACATCCCCGAATCTGTTTCTATAATTTTTTAATGACTTTAACAGGACATTTTTCCGCGCATGTACCGCAGCCGGTACACTTATTCTGGTCGATGGAAGCGTGGAAGTCCGTGACCGTTACCGCTCCGTATTCACAGGCTTTTTCACACATCTTACATCCTATGCATCCGTTTTTACATGCAAGTTTGGTAGCCTTTCCGTTGTCACATGAGGAGCAGAGCACGGCGTATGAAGCACTTTTCGGTATTACGCTTATCAGACCGTTCGGACAGACTGCAGCGCATGAACCGCAGCCTCTGCAAAGCGCAGGATCAATGTGTGCAAGGCTGTCCTTTATACTTATTGCATTGTATTCGCACACTGCGGCACAGTCACCGTATCCGGCACAGCCGAAGGAACAGGTACTGTTTCCGGCGTAGTATCTTTTTACCGAAGCGCAGGAGCGTATACCGGCGAAATCATATTTTGTTTCGGTGGCACTGCAGTTTCCGCTGCAGCGAACGACGGCGTACGCTTCTGTGACTTCACCGGCATCTGAACCGGTTATTTCAGAGATCTTTTTTGCTGTCTCAGCACCGCCGGGACGGCACAGGTTTGCTTTTTCTCCTTTTGAGATTATTGCATCCGCGTAGTCGGCACATCCTGCATATCCGCATGAACCGCAGTTTGCCTGCGGAAGTATCTCACTTATTTTTTCTATGCGCTCATCTGTTTTTACTTCAAATATCTTCGAAGCGGCAGTGAGCAGTACCCCGGAAACAAGTCCCGTGGCTGCAAATACTGTCACAGGAAGTATGTATTCATTTAACATTTTCTGATCCCCTTTCAGTTCGATAAACTGATCTGACCGGAAATACGGCTTGCCGAATTTCCGGATGGGAGAATGCGGGACTCAAGCCCCGTGCCCCCACGCTGATTTATGAATAGATCAGCGATTTTTTAACCGCCTATACCGGAAAAACCGAGAAAGCTTAGTGAGAGAATTGCGGCTGCTATGAGTGTGGCCGGAACTCCCTTAAAAGTTTCCGGAACATCTGCTTCCTCTACCCTTGAACGCACCCCTGAAAAGATGAGCATTACCAGAAGGAATCCGGCACCGGAGAAAAATGCGTTTTCTATGGAATGAAGGAAAGAATATTCATTGTCGATGTTGAGTATCGTCAGTCCGAGCACCGCACAGTTTGTAGTGATAAGAGGAAGATACACACCAAGCGCCTTGTAAAGCGGCGGCATGAGTTTTTTCAGTGCTGTTTCAACCAGCTGAACAAAGAGTGCGATGATAAGAATGAAAGCGATGGTCTTTAAATATGTTATGTCGAGCGGTACGAGTATGAAATGATAGACAGGATATGTGACCGCAGCGGCACAGACCATTACAAAGGTAACTGCCACGCCCATGCCGAGACTGGAGGAGGCTTTTTTTGAGACTCCAAGAAAAGGGCATATGCCCATGAACTTTGTAAGTACGAAATTGTCTGTAAGAAGTGCCGCAAGCATTATTGCAAAGAAGGTTTTCATTCTTCGGCACCTCCTTCATGAACGCAGGAGGTACATTCTCCGTTTAAGCTGCAGCCTGAACATCCGACGGTGACAGGCGGTTTCCTGTTTTTGATCTTGTTTACGAAGGCGATTATGCATCCGAGAACGAAAAATCCGCCTGCAGGAAGAATGAAGATAGTCATGGTGCTGATCACAGGAAGTTTTAATCCGAACAGGGAACCTGCTCCGAGAATCTCGCGGACAGATGCGATAAGAGTGAGGGAACAGGTAAAACCGAGTCCCATTCCAAGTCCGTCCAGTACCGAAGGCAGAACCTTGTTTTTGCCGGCGAATACTTCAGCACGTCCGAGTATTATGCAGTTTACGGTTATAAGTGAAAGGAAGGTGCCGAGGCTTTTGTAGAGTCCGGGAACATATCCTTTCATCAGCATTTCGATAAGGGTAACGAATCCGGCTATTATAACTATATAGCACGGAAGCTTCACTGAACGCGGAATTACGTTTTTAAGAAGTGATATAACAAGATTGGAACCTATAAGCACAAAGGTGGTGGCAAGTCCCATGCCGATTCCGTTGAGTGCTGTTGTTGTGACCGCAAGGGTAGGGCACATTCCGAGCAGACCTACGAGAGTAGGATTTTCCTTTAAAAGACCTTTTCTGAATTCCTCAAAGTTACTCATTTGTTTCGCCTCCCCCGGTTAGTTCATCTTTGTGTTCCGCGTATGCCTTTAAGGCGGTGTCCACTGCCTTTTTCATTCCCTTTGACGAAAGTGTTGCGCCTGTAAGTGTGTCAAACTCCGCGGTTTCATCTTTCATACCGGTAAACTGCTTTATAAATTTCTTATCTTCCTGTATCCTTGTACCGACGCCAGGAGTTTCGGTAAGATCAATAAAGCTTATTCCGGCAACACCTTCTTCGCATATTCCGACAAGAACGTGTATTCCGTTTTTAGAGTATCCGTCTGAAGTTATTTCAAAGGCAGTTTTTCCGTTTTCATTTACAATAACTGAATCAATGCCCTCATATTTAAGAACACTGCCGTCCTCTGAACGAAGCATGGTGTATTTTCCTTCACCGTATATTTCGGTGAGACCGGTTTTGAGTGCATCTGTGATAACTCCTGTGGTATCAACGTAATTAAGCTTATGGACGAATATAAGGAGTGCGGATACTATGGTGCAGATAAGAGTCAGTACCAGAGGAGC
>JAGDDO010000599.1 GCA_017848205.1 Oscillospiraceae bacterium
AAAAAACACAAGTTTAAGTTCAAGGCACTTGTACGCGGCGATGCAGACGGAAATGATGTGGTCGATATTTCGGATATTTCCATACTTTCACTCGGTCTGGTCGGTGAAAACGAACTTAACTTCAAACAGAAAAATGTACTTGATGTTGACGGTGACCATGATGTTGATATTGCTGACCTTGCAAAGCTCAGACAGTATCTTTCAAAGAAAATCGAAAAACTCTGATTCTGTACAGCTAAGGAAACGCTGATTTATTCATGAATAAGCGTGGGGATCCGTGGCGAAGCCCTGCAAATCCCGCCTCCGGAAATCCGGAGAAGCCGGATTTCCGATTTAATCAGTGTTTCCCTGACAATAGTAAACGGCAGTACGCTGATCGCTGTGATCAGTATACTGCCGTTTTCATATTTTTATTACTGTATCGCTTCGGTAACTGCCGGTTCAGTAGTCTGTGGTGCGTTCAGGTGCTGAGGGTCGAAAACAGACCAGAACAGCTTTGCCGCGTCCCTGTAGCGTACTTCAGCAGAGGGAGCTTTCATTATTACTGATATAAGCTCGTGACCGTTCTGCGAAGCGGTGGCAACCATGCAGTAGCCTGCTTCGTCGAAAAATCCGGTTTTAAGTCCCGTCACAAAGGAAAGGAAAAACTCGTCGTCAGGGATTATGAGTGCGTTTCCGTTTTCCCAGCTGTAAGTCTGTCCGGATGATGTTGTCGTCTCATATTCCGCATGGGAACCTATCTCAGCGATGAGCGGGTACTGAGCAGATCTGATAGCTATCTTCAGCATATCCTCCGGTGTTGTGTAGTGGTCCGGATCGTAATATCCGTCCGGTACAACGAAATGAGAATCCTCTGCTCCGGCATCAAGTGCCTCATCGTTCATAAGAGCGGCGAAGTATTTTACCGCATCTATGTTCGGCATGTTCGGATTGTTCGATACTTTTCTTGCAGTGTTTACCGCTATTGTGTAGGCTGCGTCGTTTCCTGAAGGAAGAAGCAGACCGTAAAGTGCGTCTTCAAGAGTTATCTTCGTGTCCTTTACAAGATAGGCAAGACTTGATTCCGGCTTAAGAAGATCAAGCTCGGATCCTACAGTAAGTTCTGTTTTCGGATCCATATAGCGCAGTGCAACGCAGGCTGTGAGCACCTTTGTCATACTTGCCGGATAAAGATGTTTCTGCGGATTTTTGCTGAAAAGCACTTCGCCCGATGTTTTGTCGTAAAGCACCAGTGCATCTGAACCTAATTTTGTGTAATCAATTCCCTGCGGCGGTGCGTAGGAATAACGCAGGCGTATGCCCGGCTTGTCATTTACGGTAAAAGGAGCATCGGTCTGTATTGCAGCCGGATCGGATCTTTCCGCTTCGGTCACTGCTGGCTTTTTCTTCAGAGCAAAGGGAAGAAAACAGACCATGAATATTATGAGGAACCCGACAAAGAATATTCTGTCAGTTCTCACTCTTCTTTTGACGTTTGACTTTCTTTTTCTTTTCAATTGTTGACCTCGTTTTCCTGCGGCCGCTTACATGTACATGAAGTACAGAAGCTTAGCCAGTGATGTAAGTGCGTAAAGCGGGAACAGCAGAATGACAAAAGCAGATGTCAGCAGGACAGGAAGTGCCCTTCTGCGCTGTTCCGGCTTGTTTTTCGGAAGCGGTTCCCTTATCAGTCTGATGAAGGTGAATACGCCGCCGAGGACCAGTGTTATGATCGTCCATACTCTCATGAGCAGTTCGCTCTGGTCCCAGGCGAAGATGCTGTATACTGAAATGATCATGCTGCTAGTGTTCACAGCCATGTGTATGAGTACGGATGGAATGACCGAGTTGTATTTCACGGTTATGCTGCACAGAAGAAGTGACATGAGAAATGCAGGCAGCATTGCCGGAAGACTGCATGTTGCAAGTGCGCACAGCAGTGACGATGTGATTATACCGAAACGCTGTGATGCCCTCGAAAGATTTTTAAGAGCGAGTCCGCGGAAGATAAGTCCGTCGGCAGCAGGGATGACTATGCAGTTGCACAGTGCTGCTGCAGCCACAAGTGTCCAGTCCTTTTCGATGTACATTGCCGAAGGCATGTAGGCAGTCGGCGAGAAGGGGAATGAGAAAGTGATTATGTTGGCAAGAGCGGCAACAAACATTCCTGTCATAAAGCTCAGCACAACGTCGCCGGTCTTTATCGTTCCCTTTCCTTTTAAAAGGCGTGCAGGCCTTAGTTCTGAAAAACGGCATCCGGCAAAGAAAACCGCACCGGATGAAACTATCACTGCAATGATCCTGAATGCGTATTTTATAGTTTCATCCGACAGTGCACTGTAGTAAAAATTCAGATTAGGATTCAGCGCAAAGGCGAACAGAAACATGAGAATATAGAAAACCAGAAGCGATGCGGCTTCGATAAAAAGTTTCGCCATTAAAAGTGTTCCGGTTATATTGTAGAAGTAGCGCAGCCTTTTTCTTTCGTATTGAGAAGGCTTTTTTCTGCATTTTTCGGTGCGAAAGAAAAACGCAGGTATTACGTGTGAATATGATTCACGGAATGAGCGGTTTTCAGTCTGGTTGCAGAAGGGATCCTTTTCGTCAGGCATCTCATTTTCTTCAAACCGGTCGAAAAGCTCTTCGCTGTTCGTTTCAGAGTAATTCATTGTTCACCTCCGTCGTCTTCTTCTGTAACTGCCGGTGCAGCTGTTACGTCAGGTCTTTCGGCAGGAGCATAGCTTCCGGCATCTTCCGGATCAAAGCCTTCAGGCGGATAGTTGTCAAGGTATTCGCAAGGAATATACAGATCTTCATCTGTACGGTAGTAGCCTGTGCTTGTTCTTGCGATAATATGAAATTCATATCCCGGATCGTATATCATGGCCTTTCCTGCATCGGAAAGTGCAGCCGAATATCCGATACACGGAGATACGGCGTACATGTATTTGTCAAGATTTATTTCAGTCCATGCAACATACGGAATAGCCGCATCTGCATTGTAGTCAGGTGATCCGGCATCTTCGAGCATGTCAAGTTCTGAGGCTTCGTCATCTCCCGGGAGAGGCGCTGCCCTGTTTTCGTCTGTAGGTTCAAAAACGAATGTCATACTGACGGCCTGTTTACTCTGTGAAGCGGAGGTGACTGTCTGACTTACCTGTTCCGTCCGGCTTTCCTGCGGACCCGTGCTATCTGTTATGACTGCAGTTTCAGTCTGCGTGGTTTCTGCCGGAGCTTTTTCTTCGGTGACTGTACTGCCTTCTTTGGTGCACGCTGTAAAGGAAAATGCCAGTGTAAATGCTGCCGCTGCAGCAATGGTTCTGTTCATGGTATTATGCCTTTCGTCAGTCTATCGACCAGTTGACCGGTTCCATTCCGTTTGCTTCGAGAAATTTATTCGTTTCCGCAAAATGTCCGCAGCCGAAAAATCCGTGGTAAGCAGAAAGCGGGCTCGGATGAGCCGAGGCAAGTACAAGATGCTGCCTGCCTGTGATAAGTTTTCTCTTCGCCTTTGCGTTGTTTCCCCAGA
>JAGDDO010000600.1 GCA_017848205.1 Oscillospiraceae bacterium
GAATTAAGAAAATTACAGCCGCGACCGGCGCGGCTGTAAAAACGGCGGGATTATCCCTGCATAATATCGTAAATGCTGTCGAGCTTTGATCTGTCAGGGTGCACGTCGTCAAGAACAGTAATTCTGCCTGTACGTACTGTACGTGCCTTTTCCCACATATCTGCGAACATATCCTTTGTGATACCGTAGGAAGCAGGGTTCGGATCAAGACCGTATATTTTAAAGAAATCCATTATGCCCTTTTCGGACTGCCCCTGGAAAATACATGCGCCTATGGAACCGAGCGCTACAGCCAGACCGTGGGATATCTTTACTTCCGGATAATATTCCTCAATTGCATGGGCAAAAAGATGCTCGCTTCCGCTGCACGGCCTTGAAGAACCGGCTATTTCCATAGCGAGACCGCCCATTACCAGAGCTCTTGAAAGGATCCTAATGAAAACGCGGCTGTTTAAGTCTTTTTCGTCACAGTGGTAAACCGAGTCGTAGCTCATTCTGCTTAAGGCGTAGGCAAAGTCCTCGACTCTTGAACCGGTTTTCTTCGCAGCGAGTTTCCAGTCAAAAAGTGCGGTATGCTTTGCAATGGTGTCGCCTATTCCTGAAAGAGTCTGGCTTACAGGAGCTGCGTTTATCATGCACGGATCGACTATGATCGCAGCCGGAATTTTGCATTCAAGAGTTTTTCTTGCCTTTCCTTCGGTTTCAAGTACGGCAAAAGGAGAGGCGAGTGAGTCGTTGCTCAAAGAAGACGGAATACAGATATATGCAGCTTTGCTGACATGTGCTGCGTATTTTGCTGTATCAAGAACTCTTCCTCCGCCGAAACCGATTATAACTTTTATATCTTCAATGCATATTTTTTTCGCAATGGCCACAGCTTCATCAAAGCTTGCGCTTCCCATGGCGTATATTTCTGCATTTCCGAAATCAGTGCTCAGGACCGTTACCTTTTCCCTGTAAATGTCGATCAGGAACTGTTCGGAAACTATAAGTGTCTTCTGACCCGATATTTCAGGAATGTAGGTCTTTATTATCTCGTCTGAATGGTAAAGTGCATCTTCCTCGACTGTAAGACAGACAGGAAGATCAAATTTTGTCTGCTGATTCATAGTTTTTAACCCCCGTTTTACGGAAATGCTGACCGCTATGCAGCTGGTTTTGTCCTTAAACCTGTGCCTTTTACACGCATATCAGCGTTTCCTTATGTTTTCATGTGTCTATTATACGTCATGTGCAGTAAATTATCAATAGCATTTTATGAATTATGACAGATTTTATATAATTTATTATTGACATCATAGTTAATAAACTGATATAATATAAATAAGAATCTTTATTCAGTTCGGGGAAAGGATATGGGGCCATGATTGAAAAAGAAATCGTCGGAAAAGTGCTTGAGGTTTTTTTAAAAGAATACCAGAGCGTCTGGCTTATAGATATAAACGACAATTCAATAAAGCTGTACTGGCCGACTGAAGGAAGGCTGTATGAAGAGTTTGCAGATATGATGAAAGTGATTGACGAACTTTCCGACTACGACAAGGTGCGCCAGTGGTATGCCGATAACTATATTGGTGAACGTTATCGCAAAAGGCTGCTTGAACAGTCATCGTTAAGCACAATTATCAGCAGGACAGCGGACGGGGAATCTTTTCTTATCGGTTACGGAAGAGTAATTGACAATCACAAGAATTACAATCAGCTTGTCTATGACCGTATTAATGATGAAAACGGCGAGCTGCGCTGCATTTTGCTTGCCACAAGAGATATTGATATAATGCGGACAGCCGATGTTGATCCTCTTACGGGTCTTCTCACCAGAGCTGCATTCCTGCGCCATGCGACTGATCTTGTAAAATACCATCCCGACAAGCAGTTTGACGTTGTAATTTCCGACATAGTCGATTTCAAGAAAATAAATGAAGTATACGGTATCCAGACTGCCGACAGGATACTTGCATGGGTAGGTTCTTATCTTGCGCCTTTTGCCAATGACAATCTTATCATCGGACGTTACGGCGGTGACCAGATGGTCATGATAGGCGATCACGAGAATATCATGAAGTTTACGCTTTCTGAGGAAAGTGCGAAAAACTGGTATTATGCAATGAACCGGAACGGGCTGCCTAATATCATTTCAAAATTCGGTGTTTATGAAGATATTCCTCATGACGTCGATGTTATCTCATGCTGTGACAAGGCCCATATAGCTCTTAACAACATTAAGCATGACTACAGCGTGGACATGGCCTTTTACGATGCTGAAATGGAGCAGAAGCTCAGCGTGCGCCGCAAGATCGAAGATTCGATGTATTCAGCTCTTCAGAATGAGGATTTCAAGGTCTACTATCAGCCGAAGCACGATGCCGCAACGGGAAGACTTATCGGGGCAGAGGCTCTTGTAAGATGGGAGAATTCCGAATTCGGATTCATGTCTCCTTCTGATTTTATCCCGCTGTTTGAAATGAACGGTTTTGTTGCTGAAATAGATACCTATGTCTGGAAAAGGACATGTGAAAATATCAGATACTGGCTTGACAAAGGATTAAAGGTAGTTCCGGTTTCAGTAAACGCATCAAAGCTTACGTTTGCTCTGAACGATCTTGTTGAGCGCTATCAGAGGATCGCTGAGGAATTCGATGTTTCCCCGGATTATCTTCACATTGAGATAACTGAGACCCTGATGAGCAGCGACCTTGAAAATCTTATTGAAAAACTCGAAAAGTTCCGCAGCTTAGGCTACGAGATAGAGCTCGATGATTTCGGAACGGGTTATTCGTCGCTCAATATTCTCAGTTCACTTCCGATAGATGTTGTAAAGCTGGATATGTCATTTATGAAACAGTTCGGCAACGAAAAGAGGACCAAGGTGCTTGCAGCATGTATCGATCTTGCAAGAGAACTCGGCTACAAGACTGTATCGGAAGGCGTTGAGAAAAAGGAACAGTCAGACATGCTCTGCAAACTCGGCGTAGATGCAATTCAGGGATATCTTTATTCCCGTCCTTTATCCGAAGAGGATTTTGAGGATTATCTTAAAGAAAATACAATGCTGATCTGATCAGCATTCAAAGCATATATTTTATATTCGTATCGGAGGTACGCTTTACAATGGAATACTGGGACATTTATGATTCAGATAAAAAGAAGACAGGACGTAAAATGAAAAGAAACGACTGGATATTAAAAGACGGTGAATACCATCTTACAGTCCTTGGCGTCATCATGCGTCCTGACGGAAAGTTCCTTATAACCCAGCGTGTAATGACCAAGGCATGGGCGCCGGGCTGGTGGGAAGTATCCGGAGGTGCAGCCCAGGCAGGTGAAGAGTCGGAAGACGCGGTAAAGCGCGAAATACTTGAAGAGACCGGACTTGATGTAACCGGCGCAAAGGGAGGATATGTATTTACCTACAAGCGCGAAAATCCGGGTGAAGGCGATAATTATTTCGTAGACATCCACCGTTATGAAATGGACTTTGACGAAAGTGATCTTAAGCTTCAGGAAGCTGAGACACTCGGATACAGGATCGCTACACCTGAAGAGATCAAAGCTCTTGCCGATGAAGGTATTTTCCTTCACTACGACAGCATAAAGAGAGTATTTGAAGTTTAATCACACCAAAAAAACGCTGACTGCCTTCCGGTCAGTGCGGGAACGGGAGAAATCTCATTAAAATCCGCACTGCTTAACGGACACGGCATCAGTGTTTTCTTATAAAAATTTGTTATAGGGGGAATAGACATGGCATGGTATGATGAGGCAGTATTTTATCACATTTATCCGCTCGGATTTACAGGAGCTCCAAAGCAGAACAGCTACGGAGAACCTGAACACAGGCTTAATAAGCTTATTCCGTGGATAGATCACCTGAAAAAAACAGGGTTCAATGCTGTTTATATCGGACCGCTCTTCGAATCAGTCGGACACGGTTATGAAACGACTGACTACAAAAAACTTGACAGCAGACTTGGAACGAACGAAGATCTTAAGAACTTTGTTGCCGAATGTCACAAGGCAGGCATCAGAGTTATCTTCGACGGTGTATTCAATCACACCGGACGCGATTTCTTCGCATTTAAGGACATTAAGGAAAAACGTGAGGCTTCACAGTACCGAAGCTGGTACTGCAACGTGAATTTCGGCGGAAACAATGAGTACAATGACGGTTTTTCATACGACAACTGGGGAGGTTACAACCTTCTCGTAAAGCTCAACCAGAGAAATCCTGCAGTCAAGGATTATATCTGTGACGTTATCCGCTTCTGGGTAAGTGAGTTTGACGTTGACGGCATCAGACTGGATGCTGCTGATGTGCTCGACTTCGATTTCATGAAGGAGTTAAGACGTACCGCCAATGAAGTAAAACCGGAATTCTGGCTTATGGGCGAGGTCATCCACGGTGACTACAGCCGCTGGGTAAACGGCGAAACTCTTCATTCCGTTACAAACTACGCTCTTCACAAGGCACTGTATTCAGGACACAACGACCACAACTATTTCGAGATAGCCCACACAGTAAAGCGTCTCTACGAAATGGGCGGATGCAAGCCTGACGGCCTTAAGCTATATAACTTCGTTGACAATCACGACGTTGAAAGAATAATTACCAAGCTTAACAACAAGACATTCTACGCTCCGGTACATATTCTTCTGTATACTCTTCCGGGCGTTCCTTCTGTATACTACGGATCGGAATTCGGAATTGAAGGTAAAAAGGAAAAGTTCTCGGACGATTCACTCAGACCGGAACTTGATTTAAAGGATTTTGCAGATTCATACACGAAGAATCCGTGTACAGAGCTCATTTCAGCACTCGGAAAGATAAGACAGTCAACTCCTGCACTTTCCTACGGTGATTACCGCGAACTCCGACTCACAAACAGACAGTATGCGTTTGCGAGAAACTATAACGGTGTACAGGTGATAGTTGCCGTAAACAACGATGATAACTGTGCTTCTGTAACAGTACCTGCATCACACGGTGAATATGTAGGCATGCTTTCCGGAATGAAGCTGAAGGCCAACGGCGGAAACCTTACAATAAGCATGCTCGGATGCTCCGGTGATATCTGGGTACCGTCAGATGCTGATGCCAAAGCTGTTCCTGTTGAAATAAAGGCTGCCGAACCTGTTAAGATAAAGTGCGAAGAACCGGCTAAAACAGAAGCTGCTCCTGAACCGGCAAAGTCAGAAAACGTTAAGGCGAAGGAAGAACCGGCAAAGGATGTTTCTCCTGAAAAGAAGCCGGAAGAAGCAAAACCGACAGCAGAAAAGAAAGCCTCGAAGACAAAACCTTCTGAAAAGAAGCTCGATCTTAACAAGCCGTATGAAGAAATGTCCGTAGAGGAACTTCAGGCATGCATTCTCGAAAAGCTTGCAAAGAACGGCCCTGTTACCGACAGAATGAGAAAAGAAGTAGCTGAAAATGTTTATCCGAATTCACTTCTTAACTGGGTGAAGAGTTTCAGATAATTTTCAGAAATTTATAGTAAACGAAAAAGACCACTCTTTAAACAGGAGTGGTCTTTCTGTGCAATATTTCTCAAAACCGTACAAATTCTGATTGACAAATTATTTGTAACGGTTTATAATTTAGTTATGCGATTATATACTTTTTTATACACTATAACTATAAAAATGATAGACTTTGCTCTGAGTATGAAGTCAGTTATAGAAAAAAAGTATAAGCAGGGTTATGAAAAGAGAGAAAGGAACGGGATTATTATGAATCATGTTTTAAGAAAAATGACAGCCTTGGCTTCTGCTCTGGTAATGTTAGGCGGAAGTATTGTTTACGGTCAGTCCGACGGAGTTTTCAGTACTGCACGTATCAGCGCCGAAGAAGCAGAAAGTGAGTATTCTGTTGATCTTGAAAGAAGTTACAACATGATCGTTCTTGACGGAAAATACTATGCATTCAATATTGCAAGAACTATCAGCAAAAAAGATTTTTCTGTGAATGATTATGACATTTTCATTGTTCCTGCAAAATGCAAACCGGATCAGGATTACTACGGATACTATGAAGAAGACGAAGAAACAAGTTCAAGGATCTTTGTTCTTGGGGAAAAATCCGTTGATCTTTACCGTTCACGTAACGTTATTGTGCCGGAAGGAATTATGGAAATAAGGCAGTCAGCTTTCAGCGGCGATGTAGGTTCAATTACTATTGCCGACAGTGTGATCTCCCTTGGTGAACAGAATTTTGGCAAGGACACTGTCATGAGAGGACACATGGGATCAATAGCTGAAAATTATGCGGCTTCTCATGAAAACAAGTTTGAGTATCTCGGAGACGTTGACAACAGCAGCGGAGTCGATTCAGCCGATATTCTTAAACTTCTGAACGGTTTAAACGGCGTAAAGGAACTTGATGAAAACGAATCAGCCAGAGCAGATGAAAACTATGATGCAAAACTAAACATCGTTGACCTTATAATGCTGAAAAATGAGATCGTTGAACCGCGCTCATCCGTACTCGGAGCTTCCTTTGAAGGAGCCAAGGCAGCACCTGATCTTAAGAATATAAAGAAGGCAGATGCTGCAGAAGCAGACGGATACATGAAGTTTGCAGCGAACAGTGCGTCAGCAGTTCTTCTTGAAAGCGAAGATAAGAAGGGCGTGGAAAATACAGTTTATTCACCTATAAGCTATTACATGGCTCTGTCGATGGCGGCAGAATGTGCTGAAGGAAATACCAGGGACGAGTTCATTACTGCTCTCGGAGCAGAAGATATCGAAGATCTCAGAAGTGAAAATGATTCACTGTTCCGTTCACTTTATTTTGATAAATATACTGCTTACTGCAAGATAGCAAATTCACTCTGGCTCAATAACAAGTGGATTTTTAAGCAGAATACTCTTGATACCATCGCTGACGACTATTACGCAGTTTCATTTGAAAGAGATTTTAAGGATAAGAGTGTTCCGGGTGAGATCTCAAACTGGATTTACAAGAATACTTCAGGTAAGTTCCAGCCGGAAATTCAGATACCTAAGCCTGAGGATGAAATAATGAAGATACTTAATACCATCACTTTCAAGGATGCGTGGTCAAGTAAGTTCGGAAAAGCCGAAAAGAATACTTTTGTTAAAAAAGACGGTACTGAAGTTGAATGTGACTTTATGGGCTATACCAGACTTTACAAGGATGTTGGTTTTGCTGACAAATACATGAGATGCTCGGAAACTATGAAAAACGGCTGTGAGATGCATTTCATTCTTCCTGATGAAGGTGTAACTGTTGAAGAGCTTGTTTCTGACGATAAAATCATGGAGGAGATCTACAGCGACAGCATAGAGCACGCTAAGAGAAAGACAGTATTCTCAGTGCCGAAGTTTGATGTGGCATCAAAGTTTGATCTTGTAGGTGCTTCACAGGCGCTTGGTATCAAAGACGCTTTCTCTAAAGTTAAGGGTGATTTCACAGGGGTTATAGATTATTCTGAAAACGGCATTCCAAGTGCATATTTATCAGAAGTAACTCATGAAGCTGTTGTGACCATCGATGAGGAAGGATGCGAAGCTGCGGCATATACTCTTATTTCAATGGCTGCCGGATCTGCAATGCCTCCGGAAGAAGAACCGGTTTACTTTGAACTTAACAGACCATTCTTCTACTATATTGCAGATAAAAACGGAACTCCTATGTTCGCAGGAATCATAAACGATCCGCTTGAACCTAACAATTAAGGAAACACTGATTTACGGATGTGGGAGCTGCGGGACTTCGCCCCGGACCCCACGCTGATTTATGAATTTCCTTAAATCTTACACTGTTATGCCTGGCAGATCGGCCGGGTTAAAGCGTGAACACGTATAAGTACAGAATAAAAAAGACTGACCGGATAAAGCCATTACCTGGTCAGTCTTTTTTTAAGCTGCATTTTTTAAGATAAGTTATATCGAAACATATTCCGGATCAGTGTTAAGTGTACGTATACGGTCATCCAGTGCTTTAAGATTAAGTCTGTCGCCTATAACTATCAGCACGGCCTGTCCGTCGGCTGCAGGTGTCAGTGATACATCGGCAGGTGTTGCGTTTAACCGGAGCCAGCTGCCGTTTCCGGACTGTAGTGAACCTTTTATTCTGTATATCTTACCACAGGCAGGATCGGTGAAAATGTCTTTTACAAGACCGGATATATGATCTTCCGGAATGTGCACATGCATAAAGTAGTGAACACGCGTGCTGAGAGTATCACGGTTATAAAGTTTGGTGTAGCTTTCGTTTCTGTAACCGGATGATGATATTTTCTGAAAATCTTCATCTGTAAGCTTATCCCATGGCCTGGCAATCATGTCGCTTACGGAAAAACGTCGTCTGCATCCGATAAATTCAAGGGATGAATTCAGACGTGCTGTAAGATTTTCTGTAACTGACGCAGGTTCATCTCCCTTAAGCTTGCTGACGATAAGACTGCCGCAGCACGAGCTTTCTGATCCAATTATGAATTTTATTTCATCGGAAAGATCGTCGTCGGAAAACGGATCAGCTATTGTTATTATGCTTCCTTTTTCATACCATCTGTCAAGCGGGGATTCGTACAGAGTATCGAAGTATTCATCCATGTCGAAAAGCCCGGAGGGTTCTATTATAACGCGGTCGAAATGCTGCATTCCGAGATTTATAAGCTGTGTCTTGAATCTTCTTTTATGGCAGTCAGCATCAGCTCCGCCTACGACCATGGATACCTCACACAGGTCGCATTCAAGATCCTTAAGCATGACCATGTCTATGTTTACAGCGCCGTAGTCATTTAGCAGAATTGCAATGCGGCTTCCGTTTCCAAGATGATATTCTGCGTATTTACGTATAAATGTAGTCTTTCCTGAACCAAGCATTCCTGTTATAAGGTCTACTTTCGTCATTTTAAGGTCATCGCCTTTCTGTATATGCATTGAGCGCTGAAAAATCATGCGTCCCATAACAAAGTATATCACAGCATTACGGCTTTTATCCGGATTTATCAGAAACTGTAACTGAATTGTA
>JAGDDO010000601.1 GCA_017848205.1 Oscillospiraceae bacterium
CATTAACTGCAACATTCATATCAAGTCCGACGTCGATGTAGCTGTCGCCGGTATACTTAAGCGCATTTCCGTCTGAATCATAGTAATTCTCAACATCGGCACGAACTGCTGCTGCGGTTTTTCCGCTGCTGACACCGGTGGTGTTGATTTTATCGATTATCTGATCAGCATCTAACAGTTCATTCATTTTTAAACCGTCAGTCGCTCCTGAACCCCAGCTGTAGTTCATATATCCGTTTTCGTCAGGCTTGAACGGATTGGATTCAACGCCAACGCCGCCCATAACATACTTGTTATTGTACTTTGTATTTGCAAGACGCTGTATCTCATCCTTTGCACCGTCAAGGAATGAAAGAAACGCTTCCTTGCCGGCTTCAAGTGTCGGCGTGTTAAGACATTTGAACATTTCAGACTGGACGTTTGAACAGATATCGTTCATCTGCTTCAGACAGGTCTCAGCCATATTCAGCTGTTCCATTGAAGTATTTACGTTGTCAGTCATCTGCACGTTTCTGTAAAGTCTTGACCTTACACTTATAGCACGTGTACCCTGCTGGACATTCTCTGAAACTTTCTGAAAGTCTCTTCCGCTCTCAACACGTTCCATTGCCTGGTTCATAGCATACTGTGAACCGTTGAGATTTTTCAGATAGGTCCTGTTGGTAGTACCGCTCGTTATTCTCACTGACATATCATCTCACCCCCGTTCTTCCCTTATCCAAGAGCTCCTATCTGGTTGATGATAACATCAAGAAGTTCATCCATTGTAGTCATCATCTTTGCAGCAGCCTGGAAAGCTCTGTTATGAGTAAGCATTGCGACAGTTTCCTCACTTTCGCTGACACCTGTGATATTTTCACGGTTGTCCTGAAGTTCGTTGGAATACTTCTCGCAAGCTTCATATTTTGATTTTGTATAACTAACGTCTGAACCTATCTTTCCTGCATAATCAGAAATGAAATCCTGAAGTGTACCTTCGTATCTTTCAACTCCGTTGTACATAACATGCTTTTCATCAGTAAGCTTGCTGATCATGTCAAGGAAATATGAATTGTCACTGCTGTTTTTGTCAGGAAGCACGTATGAAGGATCAGACAGAAGTTCATCTGAGATCGTAATGTTTGCGGCCGTAACCTTACGGTTTACGTAAATATGCTCATTGCCGTTCTCATCGAACTCGCTTTCGCCGACAAGCTTCTTGTAAGGATACGGAGCACCGGCAGGTGTGCCGTCATACTTAGGATCAGGAACACTGTTGTTGAGTACTTCTGCTATCTGTACTGCAAAAGCGTCAAGCTGATCCTGATAATACTTGAAACCTCTGGTGTCTGAACCGGAAACGCCTTCGGAATTGAGTCCGCGTCCGTTTATGATCTCAGCCGAAGCTTTGAAAATACCGTTCTGCTTGTCCATTCCTTCACCGGTACTCTTCCAGAGAAGTGAAACTGTATTGTCCCTGTTTTCCTGGTAAACTATTCTGTCGGTTTCCTTGCCTTTGATACACTGATGATTATTGAGCTTGACATCAACTGTACCGTCCGTCTTGTTCTTTACTTCGACCTTGCCGAAAGAGGAAAGTTCATCAAGGAGCATGTTTCTCTTGTCGATAAGCTCGTTCGGGCCGTACTGTTCAGTATATCCCGCTCCGGCCATTACTTCAGAGATCTGTTTGTTGAGTGTTGCAATGTCTTCAAGAATGAGATTGCAGTCACCGACTTCAGTCTGAAGCTGTTCCTTGTATGACTCACACGCTTCATCAAGCTGTTCAGATGTCCTGTTCAGCAGTGAAGTCATGTTCTTTACTGAATCGGCAAAAATAGTTGCGTTTGCCGCAACATTTACGTTGTTGGACAGTGCTTCAAGTGAAGAATACATCTGCTTCAGACCCCAGCTGAGTCCGTAGCCGTCACCGTCCGTACCGATATCAATTTCAGATATGATAGTTTCCAGTTCGGAAAACATATCGTTGCTCTTACTGTAGTAAGAAGTATCGGAATATGAATTTCTGAATGCTGTGTCCATTCTTTCGTCACGGGTCTGCGATATACCCTCGACGTTCGTACCCATTCCGATATGATTGTAGGAAGTGTCACCGACCCTGCTTCTGTATGCGTAATTCGCTACAGAAACCTGATCAGTACGCTGCCTCGTATACCCCTCTGTTGACATATTCGCAAGGTTCTGTCCGACTATATCAAGCGCTTTCTGGCTTGCAAAAATTGCTGTTTTCGATGCCTCGAACCCCATAAATGTCGGTCTGACACTCATAATAATCCCTCCGCTTCAGGCCTGTCTGTCAAGAATGTTCTGCATGGTATGAAATTTTTCAGAAACATTTCCGCTCTTATCGTAGCAGGCCGGATCGTTAATATCATAATCCTGCATACCCATTTCTTTCAGGTTTTTCTTTACTATGTCGAGCGATCTGCTGTTATAGTCGCGTGCAGCGATCACAGCGTCCCTGAAATCACAGAACAGGTCCTCAAGTTCTTCACGTCGATCGCCGCTCTCTGCGTCGACGATCTCCCTGAAAGTTTTTCCATCAAGTCCTATTTTCTTAAATAGCTCTTCTCTTCTCTTTTCATAATTCTCTGCTTTTGAAACAAAAACCTGATAATCGGCGAGGACCTTATTGATAAGTTCCAGATCTTCAGACGCAAGCGCATCCATTTTTATTTTTTCATTTTCTGATACTTCGGCGTAAAAGTCAGTGTATTGTTCCATAAAATCATAGAACTCGTCGTAATTTTTCATCCGTATCCATCTCCGGTCTCAGATTTTTCTCAAAAGTAAGCCGAGCCCCCGTCCGGCTTATCTTTTCTTTTTTATTCCCCTGTATTTTCGTTACCCTCTCAGAATGCCATTCTGTCAAGAATAGCATCAGCTACACTGCCAGCTGATACACTATAAGTGCCTGACTGGATCTGTGCCTTAAGAGACTCGATTTTTTCCTGCGAAGCTGAAGCACTTACCTCGGAAGAAATCGACTTTGTTGTTTTATCAAGTTCATGGAATGATGAAGCTTCAGGGCTGATCGATACCTTGTCGCGCTGAGCGGCAGCCGGTTTTCCTGCTGAAGCCATGATATTCGTGTAAGCCTTGATACCTGCAGCACTGCCGATCTTCTCGGTCTTCATATATCCGCCGGAAATATTGCCCACGTTGATATTCATAAGCACAACTCCTTTCTGTAGTTTGAATATAAATCGTCGCAGAATAATCCCTACAATATATTAATCGGAAGTTTGTATCATTTTTAAATAGAGAAAAAAGAATTTAAAAAAATATTTTCCCCTTTCTGCAGAAACACTGATAAAACCGTCACTTTCAGTGTGCTGAAAAATGAACAGAGTTTTACAAAAAAATGCGGACCGCATTCCGCTCGCTGAATGCAGTCCGTATATTATTTATAACGCCTTGCAGATCCGCAAACTGCGTTCGCTCCCTGCATACCGGCTAATAAAGATAGATCACCGCAGAATTTCTTTAAGGAAACACTGATTAAATCGGAAATCCGGCTTCGCCGGATTTCCGGAGGTGGGATTTGCGGGGCTTTGCCCCGGAGCCCCACGCTGATTTATGAATAAATCAGCGTTTCCTTAACTCTGATCAGCACGAAAATCGGTTTTATCACAGTTTCCTTCTGTTTGATTTATCATTC
>JAGDDO010000602.1 GCA_017848205.1 Oscillospiraceae bacterium
GCGGGAAAACTGCACGTACAGTTCTTAGAGGAGTCTATTTCGATTGTTACTAAAAGAAAGGAATAGATTTACTTATGAATATTTTATACGTGGCAAGTGAAGCAACGCCTTTTGCAGCATCCGGCGGGCTTGCTGATGTTTCGGGGTCACTTCCTGCAGCAGTAAACAAAAAGGGACATGACTGCAGAGTGGTAATACCGCTTTATAAAAACATGAAACCGGATCTCAGGGCAGCGCTTACACCGCTTACCAGCATTACGGTCGACGTAGCCTGGAGAAAACAGTACTGCGGTATACTTACGACAATATACAACGGAGTGGTTTACTATTTCATTGATAATGAATACTACTTCGGACGTGACGGAATGTACGGCTTTTACGACGACTGTGAAAGATTCACCTTCTTTTCAAGAGCAGTTCTTGAAATGCTTCGCTACATCGATTTCAAACCGGATATAATCCATGCAAATGACTGGCAGACGGCTCTTATTTCTGTTTACTACCAGACGCTTTACCGTTACCAGCAGGGATTTGACAATATCAAAAATCTCTTCACGGTCCACAACATTCAGTATCAGGGCAAGTACGGAACTGAAGTAGTGAACGAGATCATGGGTATTCCAATGTATCACAGTGACCTTCTTATGTACGATGACTGCGTTAACATGATGAAGGGCGCGTTTGAAGCCGCTGACAGAATTTCAACAGTCAGCCCGAGCTATGCCTGGGAGATACTTGATCCGTGGTATGCCTACGGCCTTGACAGAATACTTATAAACAAGCAGTACAAGCTTTCAGGTATTCTCAACGGCATCGACACCACTGTTTATGATCCTGAAAATGATCCTCTCATTCCTGCTAACTTCAAAGCGGGTGCCCATGTAAAGGGCAAGAAGATATGCAAGGATAAGCTGCTTGAAGAACTCGGACTTAAGGAAGGTGACGAACCGTTAGTAGGTATAGTAACAAGATTCGTTGCTCACAAGGGACTTGACCTGATCAAATATATCTTCGAGGAAATGGTTGACAGAGGCTTTAAGTTTGCTGTTATCGGCAGCGGGGAAAAGATCTTCGAGGACTTTTTTGAGGAAATGGCACACCGTTATCCGGACAGAGTGAGCGTTACATTGGGATTTGTTCCGGAAAAAGCAAGAAGGATCTACGCCGGATCTGATATGTTCCTCATGCCTTCACAGAACGAACCGTGCGGCCTTGCACAGATGATAGCAATGAGATACGGTACAGTTCCGATAGTACGTGAAACAGGCGGATTACGTGATTCCGTAAAGGACTGCGGCGGTGAAAACGGCAACGGATTTACCTTCAAGACCTACAATGCTCATGACATGCTTAATGCCTGCCTCAGAGCACAGTCACTTTACAATGACAAGAAGGCATGGAAGAAGCTTGTTGACGATGTTATGAAGTGCGACTTCAGCTGGGAGTCTTCGTCTGAAAAATACATCGAACTTTACAAGTCACTTACAGGCCTCTGATCTGTGAAAGTATAAAAGGGAATAAAGATGACTACAACGGAATGCTTTAAACTTATAAAATCCGGACCGGCACAGGAAAGTCTGTTTGAACTGTTTGACAAGCTGGAACCGGTTACTCCTTCATTCATGATAGGAATGTGGAAGGGGACTGAAATACCTTCCGGTCATCCGATGGACGGTATGTTAAGCTACGCCCCATGGTTCGGAAAGAAGTTTTATGATGAAGAGAATGCAGCACCTCTTATCATGCGTGACAAACAGGGAAGACTTTACAGTGCAGATCCTGACAGGCTGCTGAAGTATGCAAAGCTGTTTTCGCTTGTTCCGAACAAGCCTGCGGGTATTGACCCGAATCTCTTTGATCCGTTTTTCAAGATGTTCCGTACATCCAGAAACAAGGCAAGAGTAAGAGAGATCCGCTACAGGGGAACAGTAAGTACGGCCATGATCTATGATCACCTTGAAATAATCGATGTTTTCAGAAAAATTGATGAAAACACGGTAATGGGAGTAATGGATTTCAAGGGCGACATGCATAAAAAAGGATACTTCTTTCTTCTGAAGCGTCAGCGCCGTATTGAGGAGAAAAAATATGAGAAATAACGATTCAATAACATTAACAGAAAAACTAAGAAACAAAATCAATATTTACAGGGAAAATAAACCGAGTGCATTTATTTTTATACTTGTAATTGTTTCAAACCTAGCAGCTGTCATGCTATCATCACTGCTGCTTCTCTTCCTGCCTGAAAACAAGGGAAGAGGCTTCGGTGAGATGATGCGGTTTGCATTTACCCTTATGGTAAATCCGAGCGGAAGATACCAGTACAGTGACTATCCGGTATCGCTCATTATCACAACAGTGGTCGTACTTCTCGGTATGATATCACTTACAGGCGGAACTGTCGGTTATATAACAAGTATTATTATGAATATAATCGAAAAGTCTTCGTCAAGCAGGAGAAGTCTGAAACTGGACAAGCATATAGTAATACTGAACTACAACCACAAAGTTCCGGCACTTATCTATGACTACTGTTTCGATGATATCAGCAGCACATACATAGTAATACTTGCTGATAAGGAAAAATCATATATCGAAAAACAGATCGACGATGTTTTCAGCATTTACGGAAAGAAGAAAAAGCTTTTCAATATTATTGTCAGAAACGGAAATCCGTTATCCAAGCTGGAACTCGACAAGATCTCGCTTAACACAGCCAAAACTGTTATTATCATGAGCCCTGAAGAGGATGGCGCTTCAGACCGTTCCGCTTCATACAATGCACAGAGTTTTGCAATTTCCAAGCTGTTTATGTTTATAAGCAGTTATCTGAAAAAATACGATGCATCATGTTCGCCTAATCTTATAGTTGAAACACCGAATTCTGATATCGAA
>JAGDDO010000603.1 GCA_017848205.1 Oscillospiraceae bacterium
CATTCCGAGATCATCAAGACAGATGTTTTTGCCGATGAGCATCAGCTTTATCCGTACAAATTCAAGAACGTTACAAACGGTATCGCATACAGACGCTGGCTCTACCAGTCGAATCCGGGTCTTACAGAGCTTCTCCGCGACAAGATCGGTTCAAGCTTCCTAAAGGACGGCAGCGAGCTCAGCAAGTTCACCCTCTTCAAGGATGACAAGTCCGTTCTCGACGAACTTGCAAAGGTTAAGCGCGAAAACAAGGAAAACTTCCTTAAGTACTGCAAGAACTACTGCAACCTCGACTTCAAGATCGATCCTGACAGTATCATCGACGTTCAGGTAAAGAGACTCCACGAGTACAAGCGTCAGCACCTCAACGCACTCAACATCATTGCTGACTACAACTATCTCCTCGAAAATCCTGATGCCGACTTCACACCTAAGACATACATCTTTGCGGCAAAGGCAGCTCCGGGCTACTATCTTGCAAAGCAGATCATCAAGATGATCTGGAGCATTTCACAGGAACTCAGAAAAGATCCTAAGATATCTGAAAAGCTCAATGTATACTTCCTCGAAGACTACAAGGTAACACTTTCCGAAATGCTTATGCCGGCAAGTGATATTTCTGAACAGATCTCACTGGCAGGTACTGAAGCATCCGGTACAGGTAACATGAAGCTCATGCTCAACGGTGCCATCACACTCGGTACTCTCGACGGCGCAAACATCGAGATCAAGGAAGCTGTAGGCGATGACAACATCATCATCTTCGGTATGAATGCAGCAGAAGTTGCGGCAAAGAAGCAGGAAGGCTACAATCCGAAGAGCTACTTCGAATCTGACAACACAATCAAGATGGCTGTCAACCGCCTGTACAAGGGCATAAACGGCTGTGCATTCAACGAGATCGCAAACTCACTCGTGAACTCAGATCCGTACATGGTACTCGCTGACTTCGAATCCTACCGCAAGGCACAGAAGCGTTCAACAGAACTTTACAACGACAAGTACACATGGCTTAAGATGTCTCTCTGCAACATTGCAGGTGCAGGTATATTCTCTGCAGACAGAGCAGTAAACGAATATGCAAGAAACATCTGGGGACTTAACAACTGATCATAACATAAAAAAATTCACCGCAGAGACCGGTTAAACGGATCTCTGCGGTGTTTTTTTGTTTTATGCATCTGCGGTATCGCCGTCACGATGCATGAGTTTTTTAGCTGTCTGGATAAGTAAAGGAGCATTTACTGCGCATGCTGCGAGGAATCCGATGAACAGCCAAACCTTCATGAAAGCTGCATCGGTGAGTATAATAACGGCCATGAAAAGAATGATCACTGAATTGATAATAAGCTTTTCCCACTCGACTTTGTAACCCACCAGACTGCGGGTATCCTTAAGTCTGATGAAAAAGCATACAACATAGGCTGTCATAGTTGCAAAAGCTGCGCCCTGTACACCTACCATCGGTATAAGAACAATGTTCAGAACAATGTTCGTTAGTGCTGCAACAAGGCTTGTATAGAACGACTTCTCGTTTCTTCCTGCTGCATTGTAAATACCGCTTAAGAAGTTGCAGAAGCTCTGCATGAGCGACGCAATTATAAGGAACGGAGCCATTTTATATGATTCCCAGAATTTTTCGCCGGTAAGAAGCATTGTAAGCGGCTGGATCAGGAGCATTATACCTGTCGAACCGACAAACATGATCGCGGAGTAGGCACTCATTACCTTGCTGTAATACTGTCGGTATTCATCCGTTCCGTACTGAGTAATGGCGGACATCTGCCATGCACGGAAGAATATTACCGAAACAAATGATATAAGTGCCGGTATTCTGTAGGCACATGAATAGAGGCCGTTCACAGTATCACCAAGGAATTTTGATACAAGGAACAGGTCTGATGAACTTACTATCCACCAGAGTACCGCTGTCGGAATAAGAGGCAGGCTGTACCTGAACATCCTGCTCTTGATTGCAGGATCAAATTCTGAAAAGCTGAAATCCTTCCGTATGTTGCCGAAATACATAAGGAAAAGTATCGACAGAAGGTCGGACATAATTATGCTGAGTATGTAGCCTGTAATATCGAGCTTGAAAACTACCATGAACAGCAGTGTGAAAAGAACAAGCGACACAACAGACAAAAGACTGTCAACGGTATACAGCTTAATATAATCCTTGGCTTTGAGATGCTGCTGCTGGATCCAGCGGAATTCCGATGTGAACATGAATACCATCATCAGTCCCGTATACTGTTTAAATCCGGCTATCGAGGCGATCACGGCAAGAAAAATCATTCCGATCGCCATACTTATAAGCGATGAAGTTACCGCAGTTGAATAAACTTTTTTCCTGCTAAGTGACTTATCAAGCCCGAAACGCAGAACACTGTCCGCCAGACTGAGTGACGCCACCGGTCCGAGAAGATTAATAAGAGTCTGGATCTTGGTAGCAACTGAATATGCGTCTTCTGACATATGTGATGTGACCAGCTTAAGCAGCAGAACACTGAGTATTTTTGAGCTGAACGAGCCAAGTGAAAAGACAAATGTATCAGATACGAGTTTTTTATATCTGTTCAAATTTCTCCCCCGTTTCTTAAAAAATAAAATACACTTCTATTATATCAGACATTTTCAGAAAAATAAATACTTTTGCGCAAATTATAGC
>JAGDDO010000604.1 GCA_017848205.1 Oscillospiraceae bacterium
ATGTCAGACAGAAATGATCTTTTAAAGCAAATCAGAAAACTGAAGAAGGAACTTAAGGCATACAAAGTACTTGCCAATAAATCTGAGCTAAACCGGGAGTACAAGGATACTCTTTTCAAGTTTATTTTCGGATCACCAGAAAACAGGCTCTGGACTCTTGCGCTTTATAATGCACTTAACGGTACGGATTACAAAGATCCGAATGAACTGAAGTTCAATACAATTGATGAGGTCTTGTATCTGAAAATGAAAAATGATATATCGTTCCTCATTCATTTCGAACTGAATCTCTGGGAACATCAGAGTACGTTCAATCCGAATATGCCGATGAGATTTCTGAGATATGCCGAAGCTTTGTATGAGAAGTTTATAGCAACCTCAGAATATTACGAGTACAGCAGCTCTTTACAGAAGATCCCGACACCAAAGTGTCTGTGTTTCTACAACGGAACAGAAGAACAGCCGGAGAGAACGGCACTTATGTTAAGTGATGCATATGAAGGTGACGGGGATATCGAAGTAAAGGTAACTATGCTGAATATAAATTTCGGGAAGAACCGGAAGTTACTTGATGCCTGTAAACCACTTTATGAGTACTCGTGGCTTGTAGAATCAATAAGAAGATATCAGAAAGAAGAAACAGATCTGGAAGCTGCAGTGGAAAGAGCAGTCGACGATATGCCGGAAGATTTCATAATAAAGGAGTTCATCGTTGCAAATCGTGCGGAGGTGAAGGTTATGTTACTGACAGAATATAACGAGGAAAAGGTTCTGAAAAAGGAACGTAAAGAAGGCTGGAAAGAAGGAAAGGCCGAAGGAATAGAAGAAGGAAAAGTGGTTGGAAGAGCTGAAGGAATAGCTGTAGGCAAGGTTCTGGCTTATGCCGATCTTGTAAGTGATGGCCTTCTTACAGTAGACGCTGCTGCGAAAAAAGCCGGTATGACTGCTGATGAATTCAGAGCAGAGTGCGGCATGCTGCAGTAGCCATTTTGACTTATTTTTTTGCGAATAAAAATGAAAAACAGCTCAGAGCTATTAAAACTCTGAGCTGTTTCTTGTTTGAACTCACGCCGGGATCAGTTATTAAAATCCGAGCTTTGAATGAATATATTCATTTCTCTTTATCATGAAATCGGCAATTGAAACGCTGTCACCGCCGTAGGAGAAGAGGCCGCCTCCGAAAAAGCCGCCGCCGCCGAAACCACCTCCGCCGAAGCCGCCGAAACCGCCGCCGCCGAAGCCGCCCCACATTCCGCCGTTACCTCCGCCGTTTCTTACCTGAAGGCCGCCTGCACTTTTGGCGATGTTTGTTTCAAACTGATCGAATGTGAAGAAGAATCTCGGATCCGCTTTTACGTGGTCACGTATGAGGGAAGCGTGTGAGTTTATAGTTTTTACAGGATCGCTGTAGTAGTTCACTATCTGCTTTACATAGCTGTAGTACATTTCACGGTATTCCGGTACTGCGAGAAGATTTGTGAGCATCGGACGCTGGTTTGCATCTGCCTGATAAAGACCTGTTGTGATGTCAGATTCGGCAGCAGCGCCGTAGTCCATGAAGTTTCCTACTGAAAGGTTGTAGTCCCATCCTACGTAGTACATTTTTCCGTCGGTGTACTCAACGTAGTAGTTGTGTGCCATCTGGCCGTTGTAGCTGTCGTAGTTGCCCATTACAGCGTTTACGGCAAATCCCTTGAGCCAGCTCGGGACGTCAATTATATCTTCGATGAATTTGTAGTTTGTTGAAGTTACCTTGTTTATGGCATCCTTAAGTTCTGCAATGTGCTTAAGCTCGTCGTCCGTTCCGAATTTTACCTCAAAGTTGTTGAGCTTCATTGACGAACGGAATGTGCAGTCGTATGAGTTTCCTACATCGGCAGCCTTGTAGAGAACAGCATCATCAGATGTTGCATAGCGTTCACCGAGGGTAGTTCCCGGCTGTTCGCAGAGCAGATAGAAGCTGTAGAGCTTGCCGTTTAAGTACATGTCGGTGTAGCTTGTCTTCGGTGCAAGTGCATCGAGATCATACATGACATCGTAGCAGAGAATGTCTCGCATGCATGAAGGATCGGAATAGAAATTGTTAAGGCAGATCTCAGTAAGCCCCTTGTAGTTTTTGTACTTGTCGTACTTGTCAAACTTGATGCGGAAGCTGTATTTGTCCTTGCCGGCCTGATAAACGAACATGTTCGAACTGTGACCCTTGGTGCGTATTCCGGCGTTTTCAATGCGTTCGCCGTCGATAACTACGTCACACGGATAGTATTCCTCATCCTGTGAGTGTGCAAGGAAGTTGTCCCAGTCCTTCATCTCCACTTCGATGCGGTGCACCGAGCTTCTGTCGAAAAGATCAGAATAAAGAAGTGAAGATTTAAAGTTGTTGTTTACATCAGTGTAGGCTGTCGGTTCGCCTGCTTTTATGTCGGAAGATGCCTTTACCTCGATGCCTCCTGCATAAACGCTGTAAGCAGCGCCTGATTTCAGATCAGGTGAAGAAATGACAGCGTATCTGTATTTTTTCAGAGTGTTCTTTTCGAATACCGTTTTTCCGCTGCCGTCGGTAAGGGCAACCGGATTGTTCTTTGACCATTCCTTTGTAAGATCAAGTACGATGCACGCCTGGTCAGATGATGTCATATTCGCACACTGTTCATCAGTTGCAGTTGCAAGAACTGTTCCTCCTGTGATAGCCACAGTTCCTTCGCTTCGCAAACCTCTGTCGCCGCAGGCTGTAACATCACCGCCCGAGATGACAAGTGTGGTCTCAGCCTGTACAGCGTCATTTCCGGCCTTTACTGTCAGAGTACCGCCTGTTATTTCGACATTGTCCTTTGAGGATTTGAGTCCGTCACCGGCAGAGTCGATTGTCAGCATGCCGTCATTAAGTGATACCGTGCCCTTGGCTTTTACCGCATCAGCCTTGTTTGTTCCCGTGTTTGCAGAATCGGTGGTTATGCTGATGGTTCCTCCGTTGAATCTGATATCGTTGTTGCATGAAATGCCGAGCTGTGAGCCGGTAGTGATATCAAGAGTTCCTGTGGAATTTTTCGTGAATGTAATGTCATCTTTGGCGTGGATGACTGCACTTTCATCTTCGGCGATGTCAGATGTGTTTGAAAGTGAGTTCGTTCCGGTGAAAGTGATCTTTGTCTTTTCAGCATTCTCCACCATGATGCACGGTGTACTGTCTGAATTCTTCATCGTTACACCGTCAAGCTTAAGATCAACGCTTCCGGTGTCAGTCTCCGGAACAGCGATCAGGATCTGTGCGTCAGTTGTCATAGCGCCGGAGAATTCGTAGATACCGCTTGCCGTTATGTTAACTTTCGTTCCTTCCACGAGCACGCCTTTTCCGGCCTTTATGCTGTTTCCTTCAAAAGTGATCTTTACAGGATCAGGGTTTGCGACAGGCGTGCCTGGTGTACCTGTAAGTGTGCTTTTGAGCATGATAAAGTCGATGATGTTCAGTTTGCTGTCATCGTTCATGTCAGCATTGCTCTGTTTTTCCTTCGTAAGCGAGCCCGAATTCAGCATATGACTGCTGAGTGCTGTCAGATCGGCAGCCGAAATTACTCCGTTTCCGTCGGCATCGCCCTTCAGCACATCCGCAGATACTGTCAGAACAAGGGAAGAACACAGTGAAACCGCAGTGAGGGCTGTTACGAGTTTTCTGCCATATCTCTTCATATTGATTTCCGCCTTTCATAAAATGAAATAACCGTAAAATAAAAAATGAAAACTGATCTCCGGAATGGGTGAGGTTCCGTCCAGGTCGAGAGCAGATCAGTATTCTTCTTATGATACTATTATAGCAAACCGCAAAATTACATATGTGTTTTTTTTATGTCTTCAGCATGAAATTTGTATTTTTTCTTCCCCGGATGTCAGAATGATTCCGTGCAGTTTGTTTAATCTGTTCACTATGAGCAGTTTTCGGTTTGCACGGAGGTCATCATAAGTGTATAATAATTATAGGGAAACACTGATTAAA
>JAGDDO010000605.1 GCA_017848205.1 Oscillospiraceae bacterium
AGATATGAGGATAAAACTTTTCTTCTGCAACGCTGATGAGTTCATAGCTTCCGGCATCAGGAAGATCTATGTGAATAGTCTTTTCGCCCTTTACAACTCTTTTATGATAATCATTACCATAATAAAGGGTGATCTTTCCTTCATGCGGAATAATAACTCTCCTTTCTCTGTCGCAGTAAAAACTGCTTAGAGTTATCTCTTTGTTTGCATTTTTTCCTGAAATACACGTTGGATCGTAAAGTTCATTATAATCTTTGTACATCTGTACTATTTCCGGTACATCTTTCATTTCTGCAGGACACGAATAAAGGCCATTGTCATCACTCCGGCTGTCAAACTCAAGCTCAGCACTGAAAACCTGCTCATTTGACACAAGAAATTTATCATGATTTTTCCCGTCAGAAGCCGACACTTTATCAGCTAAGACTGTAACAGCAACATTATATCCTTCCGAATTATACGGACAAACAAATACTTCGCTTGCACCTCCGAAATAATAGCTTTTTATTCCCTCAAAACTTATATTATTGTAAAAATCCGCACTTCTCGCGATTTCCGCATTCAGATAGGCAAGCTTGTCTGTTCCTTCCGGTAATTCTGATTCAGCTTTATTAAAAATCGTTTTTATTTCATTATTATATCTTTCTGCCCCCTGGGCAATCTGAGCGTTAACAGAATAATCCACGTAAAGCTTAAAGCATTTATAAAATGCGAATGTAGACAGAACGGAAAAGATAAGTCCGGTAACGATCATCACCGGAAGACATGCCCGCTTTCTTCCTTTAAGCATTTTCGCCTTTATCTTTTTTGGTTTCTTCATTTCCTCTCACCGCCTATCTGTCTGAAAGCTTGTATCCACGGCCTATGACAGTGTGTATCTGGCTGCCGGCACTGCCAAGGGCCTTTCTTAATTTCTTTATGTGATTGTCGATCACGCGGTCAACGCAGAATGCATCTTCGTCCCAGACTTTATCAAGCAGTGTCTCACGGTCAACGACCCAGTCCCTGTGCTCGATAAGATAGCGGAGTATGTCAAAGCTTTTCGGCGGAAGATCGACCTCCCTGCCTGCAACCGTGCAGACAAGCTTTTTCGTATCGATACATATATCTCCGCAGACGATCTGACCTTCCGTATTTCCTGCTCGTTTAAGTATAGCCTGACACTTGGCATACAGAGCTGACAGCATGAAAGGCTTTACTATATAGTCATCGCATCCGAGGCTGTAGCCGGAAAGAACGTCATCTTCGCGTCCTTTCGCCGTGATAAAGATAAGCGGTATATCACTTGTCTTCCGTATGCAGCGGCAGATCTCATATCCGTCCGCACCCGGAAGCATGATGTCCAGAAGCACTACTGAATAGTCATCCAGCCCGTCTGCAACAGTCCGAAGCGCCTTCTTTCCGTCATTTACTATTGTTATTTCCGCACCTTTTGAAGTAAAATAGTTTTCGATCACTTCACATATTTCGATATCATCTTCTATAAGAAGAAATTTCATCGTCTTTCATCTCCTGTCATATTTACTGTATCATCCACCGATGCACAAGGCACAATAATCATAGTGAAAGTCAGATATATTTTTCAATTGCAATATTATTATATCACAGCAATGTAACGTTTGTATATCCATAATAAAAAAACTGATGGCAGAATATCCGGTAAAGGATACTCTGCCATCAGCGGGAGGGATTTTTGTGTGTCAAGTGCGTTATTTATGAAAGAGATGGAAATATCATTTTAAGTAAACGAAACTTTTTTCGTTCACTGTAACTGCGGTCAAACCGCATATTATCTGTTCATATCATCAGAACGGGAAATCAAAGCCGAAATCTGAGAACGGGAACGGGAAGCCGCCGTCCTGTGAACCGCCGCCGTATGGATACTGACCGCCGTTTCCACCGTTTTCTCCGTTGCCGTATCCGAACTGTGAAGGATCAGGTGTTTCTTCATTCTGACCTTCATCCTGCTGTGCGCCTTCAGGATTCTGGCTGTCCTGCTGATTTTCAGCTGAATTTTCTTCTGAAGATTCTTCTGTTTCAATTACAGCCTCTTCAAGAACAACATTTATATCGACATACTTGTTTTCTCTGATAACTGTGATCTTAAGAGTGTCTCCGGCCTTGAACTGATTCTTGACCTGATTGAGTTCTGAGATAGTGCCGACCTGCTTGCCGTCAGCGCCTACGATAACGTCGCCGACCTGAAGGCCTGCCTTTTCAGCTGCACCGTTTTCATTCACGCCGAGGATCTTAACACCTGAAAGTGAAGAATTCTGAGTTGATGTTACGTTCTGGCATGTGATACCGAGCTGCGGTCTGCCTGTTACATAGCCGTTGTTCATAAGATCATCAACGATCTCGCGTGCTTCATTTATCGGAATAGCAAATCCGAGTCCTTCAATAGTAGCTGAAGAAGATGATGTGCTGTATCCGTTGGAAAGCTTCATTGAGTTGATACCGATAACCTGTCCCTTGTCGTTTACAAGAGGACCGCCTGAGTTACCGTTGTTGATGGCTGCATCTGTCTGGATAAGGTGCATCACGCTGTCATCCATTGCTATTTCACGGTTGAGTCCTGAGATATATCCTACTGTAAGTGTTCCGAAAAGATCGAAACCAAGCGGATTGCCGATTGCAAGAGCTGTATCGCCGACGCTTAATGCTGAGCTGTCGCCGAATTCTGCAGCTGTAAGATCCTTTGCATCCTTTGCTTTGAGAACTGCAATATCTGTCTGAGTATCATAACCGATTATATCAGCTTCAAGCTCAGTCTTGTCGCTTAAAAGAACAGTTACCTTGCTTGCCTTACCGCCGTACTGTGCTTCGTAGATAACGTGAGCATTTGTTATAATGTAACCGTCAGCTGACATTATTATACCTGTACCGGTACCCGAAACTTCACCTGACTGCGAACCACCCTGGCTGTTTCCGAAAAATCCGCCGTATGAATTCTGCTGAGTATAAGTGAAGGTTGAAGTTACACCTACTACTGAAGGAAGAACCTTTTCATAAACCTCCTGTGTTGTAAGGGATCCTTCGCTCTTGGAAAGCTGAAGAAGACTTTCAACTTCGTAGTCACCGCCGGTGCTGTCGGCTGAAGCAGCTTCTTCAGCCTGGGAAGTTTCCTTTGAAACACTGAGGTTTTCATCTTTACTGTTATTACTATAGTACTGATAGCCCTTTACTGAACCGAATGATATTGCTCCCATAAGGCAAAGGACACCGATACCTTTTATTACTTTCTTAAAACCGCCTTTTTTCTTTTCGCATGTTTCCGGAACCGGAACGTACTCTGTTTCCTTTGTATTTGTTGTAGAATCGTATTTGTTTTCAAACATAATGATCTGCTCCTTTTCATTTTCAGGGCTTTGCTGTCCTCTGATTTTTTATCTGTTTTCATTCCCGGGATCTGTGACGATGATCCGTCATTCAGATCATTCGGGATCGCATCTGCTTTGTTTATGTGTTTTGTTTTTTGCTATAATTATATTTTACTCTTTTATGTGATAATTTTATGTGCAGTTGCGGAAAAGAAAGTTATATCAATATAGGGTGAATGTGAAGAATAACGGTGGACTTTTTTCACATTATACTTTTTTTAATCACAAATCCCAAGATAGTAAAAATGACGTAAGTCTATATTACTATAGTATAGTCGGGTAATTTTTTTACGATTATCTGCACTTTCTTTACCACTTAAATATACTATTTTAACTTAAATAATATTTCATACCGATTTTAAGATTATTCCCTGATAATAAGCTGTTAAAAGAGATGTGTTAATTGTTGATCGAAAATATGCCAAAAGCAGAAAAAATCTGTGTTATTAGTGTGGCGGTTTGTGCAAAATTAATATCAGAAACTGGACTGTTTTACCATTCAATATATTTGTACTTTACGTTTTCGTCACTTTGTATATCATATATTGCGGACAGCCTGTTTTTTTATCAATCTTGACATAGTTTTTTCAAAGTTGTATACTATGAACTAAAGAAAGAGGTGGTAAAATGAAACACACAAAAAAAGTTTTAAGTGGTTTCATCGCATTATCAATGGCACTGCCGATCGCAGCGCCGGCTGAACTGATCAGCTTATCGGATGTCCTTACAGTTAAGGCAGCTGACCAGCAGCAAGTAGGTAAGACCGCAGACGGATACGATTACGAACTCTGGAATCAGAATTACACAGGTAACGTAAACATGCAGCTCGGCTCAAACGGTGGTTTCAGCTGCGAATGGAGCGGTATTGAAAACTGTCTCTTCCGTACGGGTAAAAAACTTGGAAGCACAAAGGGTTATAAGGATTACGGCAACATCAGCATCAACTATGATGTTGACTACCAGCCAATGGGTAACTCATACATGTGTGTTTACGGATGGACAGAAGATCCGACAGTCGAATACTACATCGTAGAAGCATGGGGCGACTGGAGACCGCCGGGACAGCAGGGCGGAAAAGGCACTGTATCTGCGGACGGAAAAACATACGACATTTACACATCAACACGAGTAAATCAGCCTTCAATTCACGGAACTGAAAC
>JAGDDO010000606.1 GCA_017848205.1 Oscillospiraceae bacterium
AAAAATCAATACGCCCGATAGCTGTTCTCGCCGCCGCAAGTATATGTTTTTCGACAAATGCATATACAGCCGGAGCTGAAACAATTTACGATCTGACCGGAGTAAATCTTACAGAAGAAGAAACAGCGATCGATCACGTTCCGGAAAACTATGACGAAGCTGTTGCATTTGTCAGAAAATACGGAAGGACAGCAGTATTCGGTAACACTGTATGCTGTGTTGAAGAATGGTTCAGACAACCGGGAAAAACTTACTATGCCATGGAAATCTCAGATGACTCCGACGTGAAAGAGATCAGCTCTGAAGAAATTTATTACAGTGACGAAGACAAGGATTCAGGATACATGGTGTTCAGTTTTGAAATGTCAGAAAATCAGATACTGAAATCTGATTTGTTTATGTATATCAGAATCGACGATGATATAAATGATAAACGCCTGTGCTGTTCATATTCATTCTCATCTGATTCAGATCTGAACATCTCTGATATTTCTGAGTACAGCTGGCTGCCGGACTCTGTTGCCGAACATGATGCCTTCGTAAAAAAATACGGTCAGTTCTCCTGCCTCAACGGATATATAAACGACTGTTCCGCTTACAGCCACTATGCAAAATACGAGCACGAATGGACCGGTTCTGCAGAGATCGAAGCTGAACCAAGTGCATACGTAACTCTGTCTCTGCCGGATTCTGAGCATGCGCTGACAATGAGCGGACTGTGTACATATCTTTTCAAACCAAAAACTCCGGGAGTGTGTATGCTTACCGCCACTATGTATGAAAACTATGCGCCTGAATCAAGAATAATGAATAAGCAGCAGCTGTACTTTTCGGTCGACAAAGACCTTAATGCCTCAGAAATAAGTATGGAAGAATTCATGGAACAGTGCAAAGGCGATGCCAACGGTGACGGTGTATGCAATATAACAGACTGTACCGCTCTCAGAAAACACCTTGCCGGAATGAATGAAGACGGCATTAAAAACTGGAAAGCTGTAGACTACAACGGCGATGACAAACTGAATATCATCGATTTTTGTATGATGAAAAATGAATTTTTATCATCGCTGACATAACCTAAAACTCATTCAGTATTCATAAAAGCCTTGCATCTCCCGCACATTTAGTGTATAATTTAAATTAATTCACGTTGCAATATATATTGTTACTATAATTTAATACAATTAATATTAGTTTTATTATTAACTGGAGGAATTTTATGAACATCAAAAAAGCAACAGCAACTATTCTTAGTGCTGTACTCGCATTCACATCGGCAGGATTTTCGAAAAGCCCCGGTAGTATTCCGCTGCCTGAAAGCCAAACTGTAAATGCCGCAGACAACGTTGACAGCGGCTGGGGCGGAGATAAATCTTTGCTAAGCACAGACAAGATCAACATTATACTTGATCAGAATGTTACCGGAAAGCCGGGTGAAACTGTAAGAATCGATGCATCTATTATAGATAATAATGTACATAAAGTTGATACTGTTCAGTTAAGATTCAACTATGATCCTCGCCTTACAATAGAAGTCGTTGGTGATCGCCGATCGCCTTTTCATCATCAGGAATATAATTCATCCTGTCAAATAGGAACAGCCCTTGTAGAGGAAATAGATACCATTTGGCTGAATGAAAATTTTTCTTTATACTTTTTATTTACAATTCCGGACGACGCCGAGCCTGGTACAGTATATGACCTGACATGGGAGGATATAGGCCAATATGAATTCAATATGTTTAGTACTCAAATAGATGAAAAACATAATTATGACTGTAACTTTATCAATGGTTCAATAGTTGTTACTGCTCCTGATGATCCGTTACCTGTCGCAGAACCATCTCCTTTACCTACTGCCAATGTTACTCCTTCAGAATCTGTTGTCCAGAGTATTCTTAATACAGACCCGGAAAAAGTAAAATCTCCGATACTTGACTGGAATGACAAAACAGTGCTGGAGAATGGTGATTCCATCGATGTACAGATAAATACGCAAATGGCGTTCACTGGTGACAAACAGATGGAATTTGATGTTATGCTTTCTGATTTCAGCCCGACACATGAGTACTTTGACTATGCTGGACTGGTATTCTACATTCCTGACGGTGCGAGAGTTGCTGAAATAAAAACCTATCATAACTGCATAGTAAGAAAATACAACAGCGATTCTACAGAAGCGTTGGCTTTCAGTGAAGCAACAGGTGTTAAGACACAAAGACATTTTTACGAAACAAAAAGCAGTGTATTCGAATTTACCGGTATTGATGTTTCAGATAAAAAGAAAGATATCGTTCTTTGCACAGTTGTTCTTTACATGCCTAAAAATCCACGTGTCGTAAATAAAGCAGGCGTTTCCGCAGTATTCGGCAGGCTCACAGAAAAAACTAAATTTTATGATGACGGTTCAGTTCAGCCATATGTTTCGATAATAGATAACGGAAACAACGACATTGCTTACTCCGAAACAGAGTTCAGTGTTCTTACAGGCTTAAAAGGCGATGTAGACCTTGACGAAAAAGTAACGCAGGTCGATGCGACATTCATCCTGCGGGAACTTCTTTACGAGGCTTTAGATAATAAATCGATTTTAGAGGAAATGATAAAAGATAATGTAAGCGGCGAACTTGCAGATGAAGATTATGTAAGCCTATCACGTTATCTCGGAGATGTCAGTCATTCACCGCAAAAACGTTTCTCTCAGACAGATGCAACATTTATACTGAGAGCTTTACTCGAAGCTGATTTGTCCGGTCAGCAAAAAATCACTCCCGAGATTTGGAATTCAGTTCTGAAATAGATACAAAAATCTTAAAATAAACTGAATAAAAAACAGACGAGCAGTCGGAAGTCAAACATTTCTTTCGGCTGCTCGCTTTTACTCTGTAATCGGTGATTTATGATACTGTGATATTTAATTTCACGACTTTTATGTTTCGGTCTTTCATACAACAGGAAAAGATTTTGTTATATCGGCTCAATTTGCTTTTATATGCTCTTTAAACATCTTCTCCGGAAGGAAACTTCTGTACAGTTTAAGGTAATATTCTCTTACCTCATCTTTATTATGCTTC
>JAGDDO010000607.1 GCA_017848205.1 Oscillospiraceae bacterium
GGTGCACTTATAAAAGTCGGTGAAGGTTCAGAAGAAACAGTAATGCCGGATTTTGCCGAAGAATATACTGAAGAAGACAATAACGAGGATGAAAACAACGTAAATCACGCAACAGTACGTGAATATATAAATGAAGAAACAGGCCAGCCGGTAACAGAATATCATCTTACCGGTGATCCGGCGGCATTTACTGTGGATGCAGGTGTTTATGAGGCAAAGGCAGGAGATACAGTTAAGTTAAAGATAAGGACAACAGATGTAAAGGAAGCCTATAATGCAGCACTTGGTTTTCTTGAAGTTGATACCGACAAATTCGCTGTACTGAATGTAACGGCAGGTGATACTGATGATCCGGATAATGAAAATTCCAGAGTGTACAAATATTCTACAGTATCAAGTTATATGTCAGATGAGAAAACAGAAATTGTATCCTGCCTTTTCTGCGATATCGCGAACTTAAATGAAGGTGCTGTAATTGCAACTGTGGAACTTAAGTTAAATGATGATATAAATGACGGAAACTATGCATTACCGTTCAGCATTCGCGGAGAAGGTTCAATGGGCAATCAGATCGTCGTTGAAGACGGCAGAATGACCGATGTCAGAATTCTGGACCCTGAATTCCACGGTGCACTTATAAAAGTAAGCAGCGTTTCAGAAGAAACAGAACCGGAAAACGAAGTGACAGCACCGGCTGAAGATACGGAAAAACCGTCTCCTGCTGAAGAAGGTGCATCACAGACAGAATCTCCTGATAATGGTGATGCTCAGAACAGCGAGAAACCAGTTGAGCCTGAGAAGCCAGTTAAACCTGAGAAGCCTGTCAAGCCTGAGAAACCTGTACCGGGACATCATCATGATCATCATCATGGCTTCGGACCACATCACGGACCAGGCCACAGACATGAAAATCCGGTTGGTAAAAAAGCAGCCGAAGATATCTCGAATGCAATTTCAGAGATTGTAAGATTTATTATTTCATTATTCTGAGAAAACACTGATCAGACTGGAGATAGCGGGGCTTCGCCCCGTGCCCCACGCTGATTTATGGATAAATCAGCGTTTTCCTGAAGGAAACTTAAGATCATCACATACCGGTCCCCGTTCGTAAATTTTCGGACGGGGATCAGTTTTTTTGCAGTCCGCTCAGGCTTTTTCTAATGAAAGCGTTTGTAATAGATAAAATAGTGACCCAAGAGTATACTTGATTAAACGTATAGATACGTGATATAATCAAACATCAGGAGATTCAGCGTTACCAGTGTATTAACGTAAGCGGATTATGCGGATTTTTCAGAGTTTCGGACTTTTTTTATGGTGGTTTTACATATATTGCCTTGATGATAATGACGCGAAGTGTTATAATGGTTTTGTGATAATAAACCATAAGCAACGATGTGCTGATAAAAAGGAGATACGGGAATGGATAAGAAAAGAATTATGTTTGTGACAGCGACGGTGCTTGTTATGGCTGCTGTAATTATATTTCCTTCCGATGTACCGGAAAAACAGACAGAAGAAGTATCAGTGTCAGTACCTGAGACCACAGCAGAAAGTGCAGTAACTGAACCGGAAGAGACGATGGACTTATCGGAGCCTTTAACGGAAGCGGTTTCCGGTGACAGCAGTCCCGCAGTGACAAATATTATAAATTCAGATAAAGCGGATGGTGAACCCGATAAAGCAGCCATGATAAGCAGCGTTCTCGGAGAATCCGGACTCAAAAAATATGAAAGCATGCCGAAAATGGACGGAGGGTCCCTGAATTCGTCGCTTGAAGTGAGCTTTAAGGCGAAAATGCTCGGACTGCACTATTCCGAAGCGCTTATTCTTGCGTCGGAACACAGTGACAAAGAGGCGTTTGAAGGACTTGTTTCAGGTGAGAACGATATTATCTTTTCGGCCGGTATAACTGATGAACAGAAAAAACTTGCGGAAAAATCCGGTGTGAAGCTTGTTTCAGTTCCTGTCGCAAAGGAAGGCCTTGTTTTTATTGTGAATAAGAACAATCCGGTAGATTCTGTCACAGGTGATCAGTTAAGAGACATCTACTCCGGAAAGATCACAAACTGGAAAGAAGCCGGCGGAAACGACGAAATTATTCTTCCGTTTCAGAGAACTGATGTTTCAGACAGCCAGAAGTACTTCAGAAGATTTTTAAACGGAACAGAACCATTAAAACCGCTTAGTTTAAAATACAATAGGGTGAGTTTAGCTGCAGTTTATAATAATCTGGAAAATGCTCTCGGATATACAGTTTATTCATTCGCTGCCCGGATGTATGAAAATTCACCTGACATTAAATATCTTGCCGTTGACGGAATAAAGCCGACGACGGAAACGATGAATGACGGAACATATCCTGTCGTAAGTACTGTTTCAGCTGTATATGCCGAAGGGGCATCGCAGGATACAAAGGATCTTGTAGAATGGATATTGTCTGAAGAAGGACAGGTAACTGTTTCAGAGTGTGGTTTCATTCCGGTAAAAGAAACATAATATCCTGATGAAATGCAGCCGTATTATTCAAAGGGAACCGGAAAGGAAAAGCCGGCAGATTACAGAGGCTCGGGAAAAGGCAGAAAAGAAACGCCGCAAAAACTTCAAGGTCAGAAAAATCCTTACATTTATCACTTGGAAGAACTTGTTTACAGTGAATGTATGCTGACAGGGCTTAAGAATACTGAACTTCAGGATCAGATAAATGCTGACATAAAGGAACTTGTATTCGGCGGCAGTGATGTTCTTGAAGGCATCTGGCATGCAGATATGTATCTGTACAACGGATATATGAATATCTGTTTTATAAAGACAAAATATTCGTATTTCGATGATGAAAAACCCTACATTCTGGAAGAGTGTATAAATCTTAATTATGATCTTATAAACGGAAAAAGAGTTGAACATTTTTCAGACCTTTTCTTTAAGGATGAGGAATTTGCTGATGTCATTAACAAAAGAATATCAGATGAATTAAACGGTTCAGTAAATCTCAGATCCGACTTTCTCGGAATGATCGGTGACATTACTAATTTCGGATTTGAAAATATATATCTTGATAAGTATCAGACGGGGTCCGATGAGATAATAAGGATAAATTTTCACTCAGTTTATGACAGCTATGATCTCATGAACAGCATGGTTATAAGTGATTATTATGATACGCATGAATTATTTGATGAAGGAACATCGTTCGGAAAATCAGAACCGCTTACTGAAGGCTATTCTCCCGGCTGGGTGATGAATTATGCCTACGGAAAAGACGGCAGAATTCATTATGATTTCTTTTCACGTACTCATACGGAAAGTGAAGCTGAAGAAAGAAACAGGTTATTTGAGTCCATTTATGAAAAATCCCGTGATCTGTATACAAAGGAATTTCCTGATGCTGCAGACAGTATCAGCCTGAACTCAGGTGTGAGTGTACATGATAATGATTATGCTTTAAGGTGGTTCCTGATCAATGCATTTCAAGTTATTGTGAAGGCGGATTCGGATTATCCGGTACGCTATTATTTATTTGATCCCGATACACTCGAACAGGTCCGCCTTTCTGATATTTTCGGAAAAGACTTTGAAAAATATGACGACCAGTATTACTGCGGCGGATATTTATATAAAAGCGGAAAGTTATATCTCTATCGTGATGGAAAAGAATTAGAGCTGGATTACGATTTCACTGATCTGAAAAATAAGTATCTTCCGATTTAAAGGGGAAAAAGTGTCCGTCAGGTATACTTGCTAAAACGTACATATACATGATATAATATATCGTATACAGGAAGTGTGCGTGCAGTCCGGAATGTTGCTGATATGTTCTGTGTCTGTGCTGATGAATTATATAGTGAAAAGGGGAATGGTTATGAAAAAACAAACAATTAAGGATCTGAGACGAAAAGCTGCAGCGTTTGCACTTGTTTCGGGACTTTTCTGCGGAAGCATCGGAATGGTGTATGCTGAGGAAGAAGCCGTTGAGCTGGAAGAGAATCAGGTTTTAAATTATCTTAGTGAAAGGGGACAGCCGGGCGATATAAACGGCGACGGTGTTATCAATGTTTTTGACCTTATGAGGTACAAAAACAGCTTTATTGAGGAAAAGGGATTTTACAGCACAGGAGAATCAGCAATTGACGTCAACGGTGACAAAACGGTTGACGGAAA
>JAGDDO010000060.1 GCA_017848205.1 Oscillospiraceae bacterium
CAGCGTTCCGATGAGCCACAGGCTTAAAAATCCGTAGCCGTACAGCCGTTTCTGCTTTTCGTAGGAGAGATGCCGTTTTTCCTTTTTCCTGTTCATCAGAAGTCCGCACCTCCGTCCTTTCCAAGATAATCTGCCAGAACAAATGTTTTGTTTCCGCTTGTCACAGTCTCGCTTTCAAGATCAGTCCTGATGGTCGTTCCGGATGCGTAGACCGTCGTTATGACATTACCGTTTACGGAATAACCGGTAATGTACTCATCTTTCACATCATAAAGCACGTCCGTTATGAATTTCTGGCTTTTCGCAGCATATTCCGTCCAGAAACTGCTGTCAGCGTAGTAGTAAATATCGTACTCAGTGTCCTTGAGCTCGCTTGTTTCGAGCCCCGTAAGATCGTAGCGCAGACCGCTTCCGGCAGATGCCGCCAGAAGTATCAGCCGCTCCGGATCCGGATCACCGTTTACCGAAGATGACGAATACGGGATGAGTCCGTGAAGCACCATCTGATAGAAGGGCAGATCGCCGTCAAATATGTCGTATCCGCTTGAACGAAGAGGAGCATCCGAAATGTGGTCGGTATGACCGAAGGCATAGGCACATGCGCCTTTTGCGTAGACAAATCCTATGTCCTCATCAAATTTCTGAAGTCCGTCGCAGATATATTTTTCCGAAACGGAACGCCCGATATGCTTCTTTCCGTAATCGCCGTACAGCACAGTGGTTATATCCCCCGGACAGATACCGCGGAGAGATCTTCTGCTGTAACCTGTGGTTATACGGTCAAATATCTCAGGAAAAGCTGCAGGCGAAAGCAGGGACTCAGGCTTTTTAAGACCATCCCGTGTGCCGTAGGCCGGATTGAAGCTTATCTGCTTTGAATACTGACCCGAAGCACGCATTGCCGTGTCACTGAATTCCCAGTAACCGTTTCCTGACGAGAAGGTGGTGTTGTTCACGACAGGACAGAAACGGACACCAAGACTGTCAAACATTGCCGTCATTTCATTAAATTCAGACTGTGAGCCAAGAGTTTTCGAAGGCTTCGCTGAAACATCGACTTTTCCGTTTATGCCGTCGTCGGTCCAGCCTGCGAGACTTACGATCATCTCACCGGCACCGTCTTCGTACAGTTCATTTACTATCTCGCCGGCTTTTTTATAGGTGGTGACTGCCTTTTTGCGTGTCACCGGAATTCCGAGGAAAGGCTCCTTCCTTGTGACACCGCCGTAAAGATCAACGCAGAGCGGAAGTCCGGTGTTTTTCTTCTCAACTTCTTCGTTTTCCATAAGATACTGACGGTAAACCGCAGCTATATCGGCGCACCCTGTATTTCTGCCGTTTACCGGGAAGAACTTCAGTTCAAGGGAATCCGGTCCTATGTCACTGTTTTCAAAAACCGTCAGCGGTTCGTTATTCATGTAGTAGGTATCGGTATTTCTCAGAACAAATCTGGAACTGCAGGTGTTGTAGCTGCTCTTGTTAAGTCCGCTTACTGCAGACTGGATAAGCACGTTGGAATCGCCGCGGCTGATGACCGCAAGCATGGCATTTCCGTTTTCCTTTACCGATGCATAGACAGGAAGCAGAACCTCCTCGGTCCTGTCCGGAGCAGTCTGCGGAACGGCAGTGATATCTGTTCCGTAAACCTTGGCGGAATAGGCACGGGCCTCGGTTTTTCCGTTGTTGAAATCTATTTTTGCCCCGCATCCGTCAGGGATTATGTAATATCCGTTTTCATAGCTTCCCGAAGCCAGCATATTCGGAAGAACCGAAAGTTCAAGAATTATACGTCTCTCACCTTCGTCATCACGTTTGTTTTCCTTAAAATCAGCCGTATCTGCATGTGCCCTGAGGCATTTTTCCTCAAGCGTGTATTTTACAGGTATAACGAATCCCGCAAGAGGAAAACGGTAGGTTATTTCCAGAGTGTCGCCCTTGATGCTGTAGCTCATTTTTGCATTTTTCGCAGAGCGCAGCGTTGAACCTGTCCTCTGGTCAGGATCACCGTAAACCACCACAAGTGACGATTCCAGTTCCTTTCGTACAGTTGGCTTTGCCGCAGTATCGCCCTCGGCATTTACCGGTGACGACCACCAGACAAAACCGTTTTTCTTGTTTTCAAGGGCAATAAGATCCTCGTCCTCGGAATAGAAAAGAATGAGGTTCTCATTTTCACATGCCCTTTTCATCGTCTTCAGGACTTCGTTTTCCGTCCTCATGACATAATCTGATTTTTCAGCACTGTCCTCATTTTCACTGGTATCCGTTTCGGAAGATGATGTCAGCGCACTATCATCAGGAACTTCGTTTTCCGGTTCAGCGAATACGCAGAAAAATGGCATAAGCATGCACGCTGCTGCTATCCCCGCAATAAAACGTATATATCTTTTCTGCATTTCCGCTCACCGCCTTTAAACCTTGATCCTGTACTGTATTTCCGTATAGATAGAATAAATAAAAAGTCCTGCCTTCTGGAATAGTGAAAGAACGAGTACCAGAAGGAACATCATTATAAACATTGAAACAATGGTAAGTGCCACTGCCGACACAGTTTTGATGACCGTGTACTGATGTGCAGTCTTGACCGCATTAAAAAGAAGAAGTCCGCTCCACAGCAGTCCTGCATAGTGAACGCACGATATGAACACGCCCTCATCGTTTATGAGGAAATGCGACATAAGAGTGGTTATGTACAGGGAAGCTACATATGGGATAAGTGCATAGGCACTGAAAATGAATATTCTTCTGAGAGTCCCCTCGCCGTCAAGCAGAGTGCACACCGCCCAGTTTCCGATAACCCAGGCGGCAAATATGATCACGCTTTTAACAATGTAGGGAATAATGTTGAATATTCTGTCATAGGCATCCCAGAACTGGAAGCCGTACAGTCTGTCACGTATCACGGTCCCCGCAAAGAAGAGAAAAACGATGAGAAAGGCTATTTTAAGAGATCCGCTTTTCTTCCAGCGCATATCCTCAAAGCCCTCAAAAGGATGAAAAACAGCATGGCTTACCCACTGTTTTTCTGAAAGATCCATCATGCATTTTTCCTCCTTTCAGGCTGTTTTATGATATTTTTTCTTATTTTAAGTGAAACGGCAAGTGCGATAATGACTAACGCCGCCGCTGCAAGCAAAGGAAAATGTTCGCTTATCCATTTCTCACGGGCGCCCTCGAAAGCACGGTTGTAGCGCCATCTTGAATCGGCAAGCTTTGCGTACTTCATAGCCTCGGTGTATCTGCCCTCGTTTATGAAGGCATCCGCGATGCCTATAAACGCCCTGCGGTAGCTGCCGTCGCGTCTGAGCACCTCGAACCACGGTTCCAGCGCCTCTTCGTAATATCCGGCATTGTAAAGCTTCTCCGCCCTGTGGACTATATCGCCGAAATCAGTCTTCCTGAACACCGTAATGGTGTTTTTCTGCGAGTCGGAAACGTAAACGCAGTTTTCCGTTGACTCAATGGCAGATACCTGTCTGAAGGTACCCGTCTGTCCGCCCTTGCCTCCGAAAATAAAGAGAAGTTCGCAGTCTTCGTCGTACTGGAACACCCTGCCGTTTGTGTAGTCAAGACAGTTTATCATACCGTCGGGACTTACATCCAGATCAACAAAAGAATTCTGCGGATAGTCGCTGTAGTCAGCAGTCGGTCTGTCACCGAAACTTACATCAAGATCGGCAAAAAGATTGTATCCGGCTGCGTTGACTTTCTTGATCTTGTCAACGTCCTGTGAAAGCGAGCTGCTGCAGGTGTAGATAAATCCATCTTCATCTATGTCGAAGCCTGAGATGGCCGTCGGAACGGAATTTGTCATGTACCGGCGCATTTCCTCACCGGCAAAC
>JAGDDO010000608.1 GCA_017848205.1 Oscillospiraceae bacterium
CTGTGGGACGGGAATAAAGGAGAGTTTGTAAAGACGGACAAACTTGACGGACTGTTTGGATTTGGTATCGATACTGAGTTTTCTGATAAAAAAATAAAACTGACTTACACCGAGCATTAGAATTACGCTTCATCATATGTCTGCAAAGCGGAATTTAAATGGGAGAAAGATAATATCATACCTGTCTCTCTCGAAAAAACTGCTGACTGTACCGAGCAGACTGACAGAAAAACAGAAAAGGGCGTACAGTACAGCGAATTTGAAATAGACGAGGTCTATGAGTTTGATCAGAAGAACTGGCCGGTATTAAAAAGCAGGACGCACGCTAAGAAATACGGTGGCCGTGGAAATGAGGAGGAAAATGAGGCTGATCTGCGTTATTTCCGTATCACATCTGATTCTGTTCAGTATATGAACGGCGATTCTTTGGTTCAGAACATTCCCCTGAAAAATGCACCGGAACTTATCTCACAGTACAGAATGAGAAAATTCAGAAGCTCTGATTATCCGCTTTATTTTAATGATCTTGTCTTTTCCGTGGATTATGACTATGACGGCTATAAAGATCTTTGCGTTACTTCAGGTGTAAATGAATACGGTATGGCTGATAAATTCATCTACTATCATTATGATCCTGACACAGGCATGTTTAATGAGTGGGATGAACTTAATAATGTGTTCGAAGGAAAATGGATCTGTTCCGAAGAATCCCACAGATTTAATCCGGCTGATAAGTACTATAATTATAAGCCAAGAGAAGAATATTCAAAATTGTCGTATGATAAATACATACCAACCGGAAGCGGTGAATATCTTGAGACAAGCTGGTATGTATGGAATAACGGTAAACTTGAACCGGATAATACAGATGTTTCAGCCAACCCGTTAAGTATTACAAATTCATATTTCATGTTCAACGCACCTGCGGACGGAACCAGTCCGGGACCAAAAAGCAGCCCTACGATGGCTTCCGGTGACGGCGCTGATTTAGTGATTTTTAATGAACCAGTCGGTTTGTTTTCAGCTAAGTCAGCAGATAACGAGAAAACAATGTCCGTATCAGGTTATAAGAGTTTTTCTGCCGGAGGAGCAATTGCTGAAATGACATATATCCCTTCCGGATACAGTCATGAGATATCAGACGGAAAACTGATTGTTAAAACACCGCAGTCATCTCAGACGATAACTGATGAAAAGTTCGGAAATCAGGACAGACTGGTTTATGCCGATTTTAATTTTGATGGTTATGCTGATTTTTATATCTGTGATAAGTACCGTACCGATGGATATTATTATTTATGGAATCCTGAAACAGGTTTGTTTGAACGCAGCAAAGAACTGGAGTTCTACGGAGAACCGGGGAGTACCGAAAGATATTTTCTGGAACCGGATTATGAAAGCAGGACGCTGACAGCATATTTTCCAAGAGATGATTATGATAAAGAATCAATTACATTAAGATGGGAAGACGGTAAACTTGTTCCGGTATCCGCTGTATTTATTCAGTACAGCAGAGTGGAAGGCCATATTATAGCTAAGAAGTGTCATTATAAATATGACAGTAATCATGACATGATACTTACCGGCACAGAAGAGACTGTATATGAATTATGCAGAGGAACCGAAAGGATCACTCTGGTTTACAGAAAAAAAGATTATGAAGAAGGCAGTAATGAAAAATATCTGCGTTTCACTGACAGCGCACTTCAGCTTATGAAGGGAAGCAGTATTATACAGTTGATGAGTTACAGCGATATTTTCGGTATGGAACCTGAGCATGAATTTGAAAATGTTATTCCGGGAGATAAAATATCGGGACGCCATGTTGATTATGCAGAATGGGACATTGATTTTGACGGAACAGATGATCTTTGTATTCGTGCTTCTGTGGAACGACCGGATAATAAAGGCTGGAAAACGTTTTATTCTTATTATGTGTTTGATAAGGGTACAGAAATGTACAGAAAATGGAATTCTATCTCGGAAAAAGGGTATCTGTATCTACCGGATTATAAGGAAAAAATACTTTACTATAAAACTGTGCTGTCACACGATGAAGAAACCGTAACTTACAACTATCATAAATGGGAGAATGAGCAGGATGTGATATGGAAACAAGAGACAACCGACTGACCAAACGTGTTTTTGCAGATCCGAATGCATAATGAAATTTGACTTTCATATTGTGATATGATACACTTATGAAGGAAATGAAATAAAAATGGGGGGCAGTTGGTTTGAACTACAATTCAATGTATGATGTTTATCAGGAGTTATGCGCGAAATACCCGAATATACCGCTTGCTTATGATGATTCACAGGACTGTGTTACAGTCGGCTCGGACAACTACAGTGTAACAGCTTATTCAAACTGCGGACAGGGTTCGGTTATGATAAGCGACAATGTTTTAAGTTATCAGTATGACAGCGGTTCGCTGGCTGATACTGAAAGATTCCTTTCGGATCTCGTTCAGGGCAAGGTTCAGTTTTCACTGGCAAAGCGCGGACAGAGTCCTGATCTTAAGATAAACGGATGGAAGGCAGGTGCACCGGATCAGGAAACGGACGGAAAAGCAGCTCTTATCTCCGGTGTGATCGGGATGGCAGTAGGCGCATTGTTCACTCTTTTCTGTCTTTTCCTCGCACTCGATGAAAGTGATATTGAATACGTTATGGTCGGTCAGTTGTTCTTAGGCCTTTTCGCTTCCGGACTTTTCAACACCATGTACAGCAAAAAGGTGAAACTTGTGGACGCTTTCGGATATTTCGCAGGCGTGACAGTTACGACACTTCCGGTGGCACTGGTAATAGCAGCTTTTTCAGAAGGTGATATACCAGGGATCGTTGCTCTGATCCTTTCTGCTCTTTTCTTTGGTATAGGTCATATCGTAAGAAACAGTTTCGTAAAACGAGTAAAGCAGAAGGGCAAGGAGATCCTTCTTAAATGTCTTCCTGGACCGGGAAATCAGAATAATTATTAATAAAGCGTCAATCTGTTCACAGTTAAGCGCGTCGTACTTGAACAGATCCTGATTCTTATAAAAATAAAAACACCTGTAAGTTCAGTTCAAGAAAACTTACAGGTGTTATTTTTATCTGTGGCAGTGTTTTATGCGTTTTTCTTCATACATTCTGCGGTCCATTTCCTTAAGGAAACTGTCCGGTTCTGAGCTGCCGGAAAAACTGCTGAGTCCCAGTGAAAATGAAAGTTTGTATGGTTTTTCTCCGCTTTCATTGAATTTCTTTTCACTGCTTCTTATTGATTCTGCGACCCTTCGGGCCTTTTCACTGTCATCTCCCGGAATAAGGAGCATGAATTCATCGCCGGCGAAACGTATCGGTACTGAACCGTCAGGAGCGGCATTTCTGATAAGCTGTGCGGCTTCGGTAAGTGCCTCGTCTCCGGTGCTGTGACCGAATGTGTCGTTTATCATCTTGAAATCATCCATGTCCATCATGATCCCCTGAACACTTGAATGTGTGGATGAAAACTGCTTCATGATGTTGTTTAAGTAATTCCTGTTGTAGAGCTGTGTCAGCGGATCAAGATAGGTAAGTTCATTCTGAAGACTGATGTGCATGCACACAAGTCCGACCGCTACTGAACACCACGCCAGTGACACGCCGTAAAACAGGAACTGTGCCGCTGTGCATATTATGAGAGGGCATAGGAACATTCTTATAGGTATGAATGTCATTTTAGCCACATCTTTTTTGCTGTTCCTGTAAATGATGTATCCGGCAAACAGATAGAAGAATGTGAGCGCGAAA
>JAGDDO010000609.1 GCA_017848205.1 Oscillospiraceae bacterium
AAAAATCATCCTCTGCCCCAACTGATTCAAGTTTGAGTACATCAGCCATTATCCGGCACAGATCTGCTTCCGTTTCATTTTCCGGTACGGAAGATCTTTTAATTATGTCATCTTTTATGTTAAATTCTAGAAGATCTTTCCTGTCAGTTTTTCCGCTCTGGGTAAGCGGTATGGAATCAAGTCGCATAAAACCGTTTGGTATCATATATGCCGGAAGCTCACCGGCAAGATAATGTCGAAGCGCTGTTTCATCGACCTCATCAGATGAAGTATAGTAACCGAAAAGCTTCTGAACACCTTTTATTTCCCTGCAGACTACAGCCGCCTCATTAATGCCGGCAAACATACACATCGCTCCTTCTGTTTCGGTCAGGTCGATACGTAAGCCCCGCAGCTTTATCTGGCTGTCTCTTCTGCCGCAGAATACGATGTTTCCGTCTGCACGCATTATTCCCATATCACCGGTGCAGTACATCATTCTGCCTTTACGGAATTTATCCGGAATAAATTTTTCCGCAGTGAGTGCAGGATCAGCCGGATAGCCGTTTCCGACCCCGTAACCGGAAATACATATCTCGCCCATGATGCCCGAAGGAAGGAGCTCTCGGTTTTCGTCGAGTATATAGATGCCTGTATTTGTCAGAGGTTTTCCAATGTTAATATCATTTTCATCTGCTTCTGTAAAGCTCGACCAGACCGTTGTTTCAGCCGGTCCGTAGATGTTGAAGATCTTCGCACAGGTATGTTTTTTCAGTTCCTTTATCAGTGACGCAGGAAGTTCCTCTCCGCCGAGAATTATCTTTTTAAAACACGAAAGAAACTCAAGAGCATTTTTATCGAGCATAAAGCTTCGCATTTTGGTTGGTGTAGTCTGTATGACTTCGGAATGCGTATTCCGTACAAGTCTGCCCAGAGCCTTCCCTGACTTTGCTTCATTGTCGTCTGCAAGAATGATAGTCTTTAAGTCAAGGAGTGCCATAAGACTTTCGGTAACGAATATATCAAACACATGATCAGTTACAGAAACTATGCTATTTTCATTCTTAATGATACCGCCGCAGATGCCGTGTTCTGTGACTTCACTGTAATTGATCACGTTTCTGTGAGTGATGACAGTGCCCTTTGGCCTGCCGGATGAGCCGGAAGTAAAGATCATATAGCACGGATCATCAGGGCTACAGTGAATATTTATCCTGTCTTTTATCACATTATCCGTTTTCTCTGAATCACCCATGCCATTATCTCTGAAGCCGGATTTTTCAAGGTTTTCTTCTGAAACAAGATCTTCAAGTTTTAAACTGGTACCGGCGGAAAATTCACACCCGAAAGTAAGAACAAGTTTTGAACCGGCATCTTCAAGCATATATTTAAGACGCTCTTCCGGCTGATCAGGTGAAACAGGTAAATATGCAGCTCCAGTTTTCATAACAGCGAGCATGGCAATGATCATGTACGGACTTCGGCGGCACATAAGTGCGGCGATGTCACCTTTCCTGATATCTCTTACCAGAAGTTCTCCGGCAAGCGCATCAGAAAGCCTTTCAAGTTCAGAAGCAGTATATTTGCGTCCGTGAAAAACAAGAGCACATCTGTCCGGATATTTACGAGCAAGCCCGCTTATTTTTTCGTGAACACATGAGACATTACTTAATTCTGCATCAGTATCGTTGAATTCATAAACAAGCATTTCACGTTCGGTATCAGGAATAAGTGATATTTCATCCGCTCTTATTTCCGCACTTCCGGTGATCTGTCCGAGAATATGGATAATTCGTTCCGTTAAAAGCAAAGCGGCTTTTTCCGACTCAAAAACTCCGGTCTGATAGTCGATGGAAAAAACATATCTGTCGCCGCCGTCACGCTCGTCAATATTGAGAACAAATGCCGATTCGTTATATCCGTTTGACAGCCATTCAGTACGTGCAGGGACTTCGGTCACACTGTTCTGGAAATTCACCATGACATCGGTAAGTCTTCCTGAAATGCCGCCGGATGAACGGACTGCGGACATTATCTCACTGAACGGAAGGTCTCTTCTGCGGTAGATCTCACGGTGAGATCTCATCACGTTACCGCATATTTCCGCGGCAGTGTCACTACTATTTACCGAAACTGTAAGCGGAAGGACCGATGCGTACATTCCGACCGTCTTCTTTTCGGCTGCGTTGTTTCTGCCGAGCACCATGGTATTTATGCTTACCGTTTCTGATCTGTTTATACGTGAAAGATAAACAAGCACCGCACTTTCAAAAACTGTGGCTGCAGATACGGAATTGCGGGCACAGAAGTCCTTTATCTTCGCCGAAAGTTCAGGTGACAGATAATGAATCCTTCTTTCAGATGAAGGATCCGTATCATTTTTTCGTCCCGGTACGATATATGTCGGTTCAATCCCGCCTTCATACCGTTCCTTCCAGAAATTCAGATCATTCCTGTATTTATCTGATGAAAGATATGTTTCATATCTTACGAAAGAAGAAATGAAGCTGTATTTTCTATCCGGAATACTATTTTCGTCCTCTGTATTTTTTTCATTAACTTCACCGATACAGATGTGTTCAATTACGTTACCGGCATTCTCTTTGTTTTTAACGTTATCTCCAGCCGGAACGTCAGTATCTGTTATACTGCGGTATGTTTTAAAAATATCACCTGCAAGAACACTGTAGCTCCAGGAATCAAGAACTATATGACTGGCACTGAGAATAATGCCCGTATGATCCGGTATTTCAAAAACAGTAAAACGGTACATTGGAGCGTCCTCTGCATCGAATACAGTCTTTCCTTCCTTAAGGGCGTATTTCCGGGCTTCTTCTTCGCTTTCAAACAACATGAAGAAAACATTATCATTGGTTTCAACTGATTCATCAGCAACATACTGCATCATTTTTCCTTTATCACAGTGAAAACGCAGATGAAGTGCATCGTGTTTTTTTATGACTGATTTAAGAGCATCAATAAGTGCCGGACGCTCTAAAAGATCATCAAAAATAATAATGCCGCAGAGGGTTGCAATACTTGTGCCTTTGAAAAAGCTCTGCAGCAGAGCAAAGTTCTTCTGTGCCGGAGTAAGTTCGTACATTTTCATATCTTCGTCCCTGAAAAATACCGAGGCTGACAAAATTTAAGCGACAGACATCACTGAACGCCTGAAAACCTGTCCGCTGATGCTTTTCCTTATTCGTTAATTATCTTCGTACCTTCATTATCGATGAGAAGATCATGGACTTTCCAGCCGTGGATACCTGCATTTTCGAGCGAGAACTCCATCTTGCCCTTGAAGTATGTGTTTTCCTCATCGATTATTGCCATAAGTGTCGGACCTGCACCGGAAATATATACGGCGTAGGCACCGTGGGTATATGCTGTGTCAAAAAC
>JAGDDO010000610.1 GCA_017848205.1 Oscillospiraceae bacterium
CACAGGTTTTACTTCAGAGGGACGCTGTTCATGTCTTGAAGAGCTTGCAGGAAAACTTGCAGTAAAAGAGCTCAACGAAAGTTCACCTCTGAATCTTTCAACGTTCAGCACCTTTGATCTGGAATATTACCGCGGAGTTTCAACAGATACTGACTCAAACTGCTATTCCACGATGTCAAATATTTACAATTACTGTCGTAAATACGCATCATCTTTTTCACATGACTCAGCCAACATTTTTATGAGCGGAGAAACCGGTCTCGGCAAGACACATCTTTCACTCGCTATTGCTGAAAGACTTCTTTCGGAAAACTACAGTGTTGTATACGGATCGGTCATCAATTTCATCGACAGGATCGAAAGCGAACACTTCGGTCGTTCTGCCGGAGACACTCTTTCCGTACTTATAAACGCTGAGCTTCTAATTCTTGATGATCTCGGTTCGGAATACGACAAGCAGTTCACTACCGCAACACTTTACAATATTATCAACACACGTCTTAACAAAAGGCTTCCTACAATTATCAGTACCAATCTTTCTTTCGAAGAAATTGAAGCAAGATACGAACAGAGAATAGTTTCGAGAATAATTTCGGAATATGATTATCTGCCGTTCTCGGGCAACGATGTTCGTCAACTGAAAAAAGCTGCCTCCATCAGACAGAAAAGAAATCAGGGATAAACTGATCAAAATCTTATGATCCGCTTTGGCAGATCTACGGAACGGAGAGATCACAGGAATTTGCCCCGAGACTCTGTGTCGAATTATTATTTAACTAAAAAAGCGATGTTTTCCGGAAAGGATAACATCGCTTTGATTTTTATATTCGGTTCTGGGGATTATCAGCCGAGCATAGCCTTGTGGAAGATTTTCTTGCCCTTCTTGATAACGACTGGTTCGCTTATATCAACAAGTCCCTTCGGATCAGTGAACTTTTCTCCGTCAACTGCAATACCGTTCTGTGTAACGAGCTGTCTTGCCTCGCTGTTTGACTTGCAGAGGCCGCACTTAACGAGAAGTGAAAGAATACCTATCTTTCCGTCAGGAGCGTCTTCAGCTGAAACAGCTGTTGAAGGCATGTCCGCACTGTCACCGCCGCCTGCAAAGATAGCCTTTGCTGCTGCGTCAGCCTTGTTTGCTTCCTCTTCACCGTGAACGAGCTTTGTAAGTTCGTAAGCGAGAAGTGACTTGGCTTCGTTGTACTGAGCACCTTCCATGTTCTTTTCCATTTCCTCGATCTGTTCAACAGGAACGAAAGTGAGCATTTTGAGGCACTTGATAACATCTGTATCAGCAACGTTTCTCCAGTACTGGTAGAAGTCGTATGGTGATGTCTTTTCAGGATCGAGCCATACTGCACCCTTTTCTGTCTTACCCATCTTCTTTCCTTCTGAGTTGAGAAGGAGTGTGATTGTCATAGCGTGTGCGTCCTTGCCGAGCTTCTTTCTGATAAGTTCAGTACCGCCGAGCATGTTAGCCCACTGGTCGTCACCGCCGAACTGCATGTTACAGCCGTACTTCTGGAACAGCATGTAGAAGTCGTAGCTCTGCATGATCATGTAGTTGAATTCAAGGAAAGTAAGTCCGCGTTCCATTCTCTGCTTGTAGCATTCGAATGTGAGCATCTTGTTTACTGAGAAGCACGCACCTACTTCACGGAGTACGTCAACGTAGTTGAGGTCGAGGAGCCAGTCACCGTTGTTTACAACGATAGCCCTGTCTTCTGAGAAGTCGATGAATCTGCTCATCTGCTTCTTGAAGCATTCAACGTTGTGGTTGATAGTTTCCTTTGTCATCATCTTTCGCATATCGGTCTTGCCTGAAGGGTCACCGATCATGGCGGTACCGCCGCCGATAAGAACGATCGGCTTGTTGCCTGCCATCTGGAGTCTCTTCATAAGGCAGAGAGCCATGAAGTGACCAACGTGAAGTGAATCTGCTGTAGGGTCGAAACCTATATAGAAAGTTGCTTTACCTGCATTTATAAGATTTTTGATTTCTTCTTCATCTGTAAGCTGTGCGAGAAGACCTCTTCTCTGAAGTTCTTCAAATAAAGTCATTTTTAATCCTCCTGTATTATTTTAAATATATTCAAGGAAACACTGATCAAACCGGAAAAACTGCGGGGTTTCACCCCGAGTCCCGCGCTGATTTAAAAATCGGCGTTTCCTTTATCATCATTTTTACGATTATCTGTAAACATGAACAGACTGACTCTGTAAAAACAAAGTCAGCCTTTTAATACTATCATAATTACGCGATGCTTGTCAAGAGAAAAACTTAACAAGCCGGTGATCTATTTGTTCATACGTCTTGTCACTTCGTTCTGAAGTTCAGCTATATAAAATTCCGGATTGCAGCTTTTGTAGGCCTGCATATATTCCTCCCAGGCAGCTTCAAAGTCATCACTCATAACCACTCTCGGCAGATATTCATGCTTTACTTCGTCCATGTTCTTTTTCGCCCTGCCGTAAGGAGTATCTTCCGTAAAGTTGTTGGTGTAGCTCCACATAGGATACCATGGCGCATTCTTTTCTGATTTATTGAAAAGTTCAACGTAGGTATGCACTTTGTATGCGTCAAAACACTCTTTCATTATGTCACTGAGCTTGTTATAGAATTCCGACGGCTGATATTCCGGACTGTACGCATTTATTCCGTCCGGATTCATACCCTTGTATATCGGGAAATACGGATAGGCATAATCAGAAACTTCCTCCCCGGCTCCGGTTTCAGCTGCCGCTTCTTCCGTTCCGTCAGAAATCAAAGTTTCAGTTACGGCTTCAGTAACATCCGGGATCTCAGCTCCCTTATCTGCAAGTGAGAACACTCCGTCTTCACCGGCGGTGTAATCGACGCCCTCTTCGCCCCACATTCTTAAGGTAAATATTTCAGGATCAAGCAGATCGTTTATGAACGCAACAGCGCCGTCAGGATCCTGACAGCTTACAGAAACGCCGATTCCCTGTGATGTGTCGAAAGCAGGTTCTGAATGGTAATGCTCGGTGATTCCTCTGTCGATGGTCAGTCCAAGCGGAACATAGGCACACTCGTCAGGAAGATTTCCAACATACGGTCCGAAATTCCACCACTGATCGACCATGCCGAGAACTATTCCTTCGGAGAGCTTTGAAAAATACTGATTGTTTGTCATAACGAAACAGTCAGGATCGATGATCCCGCTGTGGTATTCCGTATTGAGCTTCTGAAACCATCTTTTAGCAGTAGGCGTTGTATTATAGTCAATTACCCTGTTGGTTTTCCTGTCAACCATGCAGCTTCCGTCATTAGGATATCCGTCAAGGAACTGCGGCGGATTTTCCAGACAGAAATAAAGATATCCTTCAGTAAGAATATCGTAACCGATGAGCTTCTTTCCGTTTTCATCTTCAGGATGTGCCCGGAGATAACGCCTTATAAGATCAAAATATTCATCGGGAGTCTTTATATCCGGATATCCTGCCCAGCGAAGGACGCGGACCTGGATCCAGAACGCCTCGTCATTGTGAATGGTATTGGTATCGTACATATTCACTTTTGAAAAACACGGGATAATATAAATATGACCGTCAGGACTCTTGATTCTGTCCCATTCCTCTTCCGTGAAGTAATTCTTCAGGTTCTGGTTTTTTTCTATGTAGTTTTCAAGCGGTATATAGGCATTCGCTTCAAGAAATTTTGAATGATCGGTACCGGCATAGATAAAGTCCGGATAATCCGCCTTGTTTATCATTATGCTGATAACTTCGTCGCGGCTGTCATTCCTTGTGAGCCATTTCTCTTCACATACCGCACCGGTTTTTTTAGCAATGGCACTGCGTATTCTTTCACTTTCGGAACAGTCGTCCTTAAGAACTGCAAAGAATCCGGTATAATGCTTTACCGTTTTTTCTTCAGCAACATTATGCTTACGTACCGGATAACCGCAGGATACTGTCGATAAACCGATAAGGCCGGTCAGAAGCAGCGATAATATTTTTTTAGACAAAAGGTACACCTCCGCCTTACTTTCCGGCTCTTCTTCTGATCTCAGAAGTCAGCTCGTCAAAAAACACATTAGTATCACATGCACGGTAAGCTTCCATGTACTCTTCCCACGACGTTTCAAAATCATCACTCATAATAACCTCAGGAAGATAACGATGCTTTACATTGTTCATAGCCTTCATGGCCTGTCCGTGCCTTGTCGCATCCGTAAAAGTATTGGTGTAGGTCCACATAGGGAACCACGGAGCGTTTTCTATATTGGAACGGATAAGATCTGAAGGAGTATCTGCTCCGTATGCTTCAAGACATTTCTTGACCGATCCGCTTACTGTGCTTGAATATTCCTCATGGGAATTTTCCGGACGGTAAGTGTTGATTCCGTCCAGATTCATGCCCGAATAGTACGGGAAACACGAATAGGAACAGAAATGGCTGCCCGAATATTCAGCGCTGAAGCTTCTTGATTTCTGCTTGTCATCCCTGTAAAATCCGCCTTGACCGTCACGGTGATAATCTTCACCTTCAACTCCCCAGAAGCGGAGATTAAGTATTTCAGGCGACAGCAGGTCATCAAGGAATTTAAGCGCTGCATCGATATCGTCACAGTCGACTGTGACAGCGATACCCTGTGAAATGTCCAGTGCCGCCGGTGAACTATAGCACGGAGTTGTCTTCTCGTCAATGACAAGATCAAAAGGAATGTACCTGCAGTCTGCCGGCAGTTCCGATTCTGCTCCTTTAAAGTTCCAGTGCTGATCTACCATGCCGAGAACTGTTCCGGAGCGTATCTTGTCTAAATACTGTTTTGAAGACATAAAGGCAAAATCAGGATCGATGACACCTTTATGATATTCCTCATTGAGTTTTTTAAACCATTTTACCGCAGTAGGTGTAGTGCTGTAGTCAACCGCCGTCATTGTCTGTGCATTGACTATACAGCAGCCGTCATTAGGATGGCCGTCAAGAAACTGAGGAGGATTTTCAAGGCAGAAGGAAGAACTTCCGTCAGTCGGTATACCGTACCCGATATTCTTTTCCCCGTTCTCATTTTCCGGATTTTCCTTCAGATAACGCTCAATAAGGCTGAAATACTGTTCAGGAGTCCTTAAGTCAGGATATCCGCCCCATTCAAGTACTTTTGCCTGCACCCAGAAAGCCTCACCGGAATATTCCGGATCAGTTTCACGGAGATGCACTTTGCTGAAAACAGGAATGTAATGGATAAATCCGTTTTCATCCTTCAGGCTGTCCCATTCTTCAGGCGTAAGATAATTCTGAAGGTTTTCGTACCCGTCCCAGAATTCATTTATCGGAACAAGGGCATTGGCTTCGAGAAGCTCCTGCTGCGCAGTACCGCCGTAGATAAAATCAGGATACCTGCGGGATACGATCATTTCTTCCACAGTTTCAGCTTCCGGTCTGTTCGGGTCTTTCCAGGTCTCACGGCAGATCACGCCTGTCTTTTCCGCAATGATCTGCTGAATATCGTTGCGGGCCGCAAGTTTCGTACCTTCCATGTCAAAGTAAGCGGTAAATTCCTTTATTTCCTTTTTGCCGAAGTCAAACGGACCGCTGCATCCGCAGAAATTCACAGTAAGTGAGGCAGTGAGCAGAACAGAAATAATACGTGATGTTTTCATTCTGATTTCACTGCCCCCTTCCGCCCGCTCTGGTGGTAATAATAAATTCAAAATCAAGTTCTTCCTTTGAATTTATGTTCAGGGTTATATCGTCAAGGTAAAATCTGCTGAGTCTTACATAAGGATTGAATTCGTCTTCAGCATAATATGACGGAAGGCCGCGCGAACCTTCAGGCTCAAAGATAGCCCTGAGCTTGAGAACATCGGCGGAGGCAAGAAATGTTCCTGCCTTGTGGAAACGGACACTGTAGCATCCGTCATGTTCGCAGATGTCTATTTCCACCTCGGCGCCGGTTCCGTTGTACTGGGCAACGTGAAGCGCA
>JAGDDO010000611.1 GCA_017848205.1 Oscillospiraceae bacterium
CCATTCCATAAGCTGACCGTGTTTTCCGGCAGCCGGAGGTTTTATCAGTGAAAGCGTCTTTTCATAATTACTGTAGCTTGATTCTGATTTACCGAGTATGCGTGAAGCGTCAACAACATCTTCAAAAAGTTCGCGCGTAATGGCATTATCCATTGTAACACCGGCAGATACATAATGATTTGCACTTACCGGCAGAGCCAGTTCCGGTGATACACCAGGACTTATCACCCTGTATTCCTGACCGCCGAAGCTCTGGCTTATCATGAGTTTGTCGAGGAATTTTGCACTTCCTTCGATAACAGGATAGATCTCAGCAAGATACTGCTCATCCTGATTGAATTCATAGGCATCGTAGAGCATATTGGATACCCATGCACCGCCGACCGGCCAGAGTCCCCACGATCCGTCTATCGGACCGGTACGGTTCCAGAGATCTGTATTGTGATGAAGCACCCAGCCTTCATTTATACCGTACTGCACCTTTGCAGTTTTGCTTCCGTTTACCGTCAGAGCCTTTGCCTTTTCAACGAAAGGTTCGAAGCATTCAGCAAGGTTTGTGGTAAATGCCGGCCAGTAGTTCATTTCATAGTTTATGTTTGTAGTGGATTTACTTCCCCAGGCAGGTGAAGAATACTTGTTCCAGATACCCTGAAGGTTCATGGCCTGTGCCTCACGGGCAGCGCTTATCATGAGATAACGTCCGTACTGGAAAAGTGTCTCTACCATTTTCGGATCGTTAGTCTTTCCGAATTCCGAAATACGTGTTTCCACCGTCTTTGCATTTGTAACAGCACTGTCGCCGCCGAGTTCGACGTCTACTCTTTTAAACAGTGCCTGATAGTCTTTAAGATGGTTTTCATAGAGCTCGTCCCAGGATTTGCCCTCAGCCTTTTTCATATCGGCTGCCGCATCACCTTTTTCATCGCCGTTGCAGGTCTGAGCGTCAACGAAGTTTGTTCTTATCGTTGTGAGGATCATTACGGAATCGCATCCGTTTACGTTTACTTTTCCGTTTGAGGCAGATACAGTACCGCCGTCACCTATCACCTTGGTTCTTGCCGAATAGTAAACTGCTCCCTTTGTCCAGCAGTCTTCATCGCCATGACCGTTGGCTACAAGAGTATCGTTTCCGTCATTTGTAACTGCACCGTTTAAAAGGCCGTCATATCCGACCGTCATGGAAACAGATCCGGCACTTTCGCAGGTGATCCTTGTAACCATTACCTGATCCGGGTAGCTGACAAACGATTCCCTGCGGTATTTCTTTCCCTGATAAGTATACGATGAGCTTGCCACAGCTGTGTTCATATCGAGTTCACGGCTGTAATTCTGAACATTTTCATGTCCCATAGAAAGCTTCACCATACCGACCTTCTGATATTTGGCCTGTCCGCCGCCTATCATCTTTGATCCTACTATACTGTCGGCTTCTGCGTATTTGCCCTGTTTGATAAGATCCTGAACTGTCTTCAGGTTATTCGCAGCACCTTCCCTGTCATTTGAGCCGGGTCCTGCACTCCAGACGGTACATTCATTAAGATCGATCCATTCAGTCGGACAGTTGCCGTATACCATCGCACCTATACGTCCGTTTCCGAGAGGAAGCGCCCGGTAGAATGACTCACTGTTGTCCCAGCAGTTATCAGTACTTTTAGTACCGGCCTGGCTGGTATAGTGCATTACCAGATCCTCGTCATAGTCGTAGTTCTGCGCTGCATACGCTGTGTCGGTCGCAATAAATTCCGGAGCAAGCCACTGTCCTCCCACAACTGAAGAAGTAAGCAGGAAACAGGATGCTGCCGAAAAAGCCAGCATTCTTCTTAAAACATTCATAAAATCCTACCCCTTGTCAAAATACTTTACACACACACTATGATCATACAGAGCCTTTCTCTGTATGTGATACATAAGCTTATCCACATTATAGCATACTGCACGAATGTTTGCAACATATCAGAGATAATTTAGTGTTTATTTTGGTGCTGGATAGAAATACTACTATTTACTGCATAAATATCTTTTTACAGAATCAGCTTGATTCAATAATATTCTCTATGAAATTTATAAATATTCAAACAAATAATAATATCTCTTGATAATAATTTGTTTATATGATATAATATTATTGTAAACGACATATTCATTTGCCGTACATCGTTTTTATGATATACCGGATGACGACTGAAAATTCCGCTTTAGTTTACTGTCAGATTTTTCAGCCGTTATGAAATGTACTTAACATCATGGGGGGATTATTAAGTGGAAGATACAGCTATTTATATTTCATACGCTATTACAGAAGCTTTCTGTATTTGTTTTGCACTGGGCATTATTGTAAAGTCGAACAAAAACGTTGGTACAGACCTTCAGATGAAACACTTCAGAGGAATGTCCATGTTTTTCATCATGTATCTCATCAGCGACAGCTGGTGGGCTCTTGGTCAGGGCGGGATAATTCCATTCAGCCGTACGCTGAATAAAATATCCAGTGCCGCAGGCCTTGTTTCTGTTTCGCTCCTTACACTGGCCTGGTGCATATTTGTTATATACCGTATAGGCAATATTAAAGTCAGAAAAATGAATGTGCTTAAGGGAATACACTATTCCGCTGCGGCTGTTGACTGTATTCTGATCATTGGTTCTGTTTTTAATGATTTCTATTTTTATATCGACGAAAACGATATATATCAGCTTTCACCGGGATACAACGTACATCTTATACTGGTCTTCTTCCAGCTTTTCGGAAGCGGAGTCTTTTCATTCGCACAGAGTTTCAAAAACACTCAGGTCAAAATGAAAAAGGAATACCGTCTGCCGCTGCTGTTTATCATACTTCCTGCTGCAGCTGCAGTACTTGAAGGAATGCTTCCTCTTTCTCCTATCGTACCGCTCGGAACTTTTTTAGCGATCCATCTTGCTTTCCTTGAAATTCAGAACAGTGAGATCTATTCTGACGCACTTACTGGACTCAACAACCGCAGAAGTATGGAACTTTTCCTTCAGGACATGATCCATAACGCATCAGAAAACAATTCCTTCTGCGTATACATGATAGACGTCAACGACTTTAAACTGGTAAACGATAAATTCGGACATCTTGCGGGAGACAGAGCTCTTCAGCTTGTGGCGGAAGCCATTCATAAAATATCCGACGCAAACCGCGGCTTCTGTGCAAGGTACGGCGGAGATGAATTCGTACTTATTATGAGTAAACCTGATGAAGATCTTCAGAAGACAGTACAGGACGAAGTAAATATACTTCGTAACGCCTGTGCCGATCTTCTTCCACAGATCTCAATAAGCGCCGGATTTACGATATGTAACTCTTCATCAGTTACAGCAGCACAGCTGATCGCCCAGGCTGATGAAAAGCTGTATGTTCAGAAAGAAATATATCACGGACGAAAAAAATCAGATGAAAACTAATATCCGTTCAATAAAAGCTCAGCACATCCTGAATCTCACATACGTGAGCAGGATGTGCTGATTTTTTCTGTATTCTGTACTTTTTTATACTTCTTTTAACAAGAGACAAAGATGCATTCATATTCTGAATAATCACAGCTCACTTGTTTTATATCTATCCTTCTCACTCAAGGATAATGGTAAACGGTCCGTCATTTATCATGTTAACCTTCATGTCTGCACCGAAAATGCCTGTCTTTACTACCGGAACTCTTTGTTTACATATATCGATAAAATATTCGTAGAGAGCCTCTGCTTCGTCAGGCTTTGCAGCACTGGTGAAATTCGGTCTGTTTCCTTTGCGGCAGTCTGCGTAAAGCGTGAACTGTGAAACTATCAGAAGTTCGCCGTCAACATTTTCAAGTGAAAGATTGATCTTGTCATTTTCATCTGAAAAGATCCTTAAGTTTATCATCTTGTTTGCAAGCCGCTCGGCATCCGCCTTAACGTCGCCTTCACCGGCTCCGAAAAACACAAGATATCCTTTCCCTATA
>JAGDDO010000612.1 GCA_017848205.1 Oscillospiraceae bacterium
CCTTTACCTCAACGACCTTTGCCTTCAGCCTTCCGCCGCCGAAAATGAATTCAGCGCCTTCTCTTGCTTTTTTGCCCGGACGGCAGATGATCTCCCAGAGCTTGTCGCCCTTCTGTTCAAGAAGAAGAAACTCGATGGCGGATCCTGTACCTATCTTTTCGCCGTAGAGTCTTGCCGGAAGAACTCTCGAATCGTTGAGTATAAGCAGGTCACCCTTTTTCAGGTAATCGCACAGGTCGTAGAAATGTTTGTGCTCTATGGAATCATCTTTCTTCGAGAGGACCATGAGACGCGAATGATTACGCGGTTCCACCGGTGTCTGGGCGATCAGCTCCTCAGGAAGATCGTAGTAAAAGTCAGATGTGCTCATCTTATGCATTATTGCATTATTCCTTTCAGATTACAATTATAGTTATACACAATTTATTATAGCACGATTCGTCACCATAATCAACAGTTCCGGACGGAATATCAGAAAACGGCAGGGAAAAGCAGAAAGATATTTTGTTATGCTGCGAGAGGCGTTTATCTGCATTTTTACTGAGGTATTATAAAATTTTGTTAGCCAAACACAAAAAAATTGTTGAATTTTTAAAAAACGGGTGGTATAATAATTAATATTAGATATACAGATAACCTGCATGTGCTGATTTGATGCATGTTATGTATGTCAGGCAAAAAATTTTGATGATAAAACGGGAGGGGCTATATGAGATATTCTCTGGATGAAATCAACAGGTTCATAATCGATTCGTTTAATGTAATCTATTTTTATGATATCGAAGCTGACAGGTATTATGCTGTAAAAACAGATGAAAGGATGAAGAAGTACTTCGGAACTGAAGGCAGCTATCATGTCCTTATGAAAGAATTCATGTCAGGATCCATGAGCAAGGCAATTTCAGAGAAGAGCGCTTATTCAGCGTTTTTTGACGAAGCTACTCCTTTCAAGGGTAAAATCGCAAAAAAAGCCAAGATGACATTAAACGGCGACGAAGTTATTTTCCAGCTGAATCATATACCGATCGATGATGATAAAACCGGTCTCATACTCATATCATACATTGAGGAAGAGGAATATCTTTCTGAAGCCAGAGGCGATGACAAGATCAATGCCATGAAGAGTGCTTATCTGTTCTCAATGTTCTGCGATCTTAAAAACGATGCATGTTCCAATATGGATATGTCGGAACTGGAAGACAATCCTGTAAATGCGCTAAGTATGCCTTTTACTGCGTGGCGTGAGACTATCTTAAAGATGTTTCATGAATCAGATCAAAAAGAGTTCCTTAAATTTACTGATCCTCAGAACATAATGGATACGCTTGACTACAGCCGCACAAGAGTAAAGGATTTTGAAATGATGAACCTTGAAGGCAAGTTCATCTGGGTAAATCTTATTTTCAGCCGTATCAATACCGGCAACGACGATGACTTCAAGGTCGTTTTCGTAGTTGAAAATGTTCATGAAGCTCATGAAACTCTGGTGAAGGACATGGAAGTATACAAGAACATGTCCATGAAGGATTCTCTTACCGGCCTTTTCAATCACGGACGTATGGAAGAACTGTTAAAAGAGCTTCTTGAAAAAAGCAGGAAGACGAATGAACCGCTGTCACTTATAATGATGGATATTGACCATTTCAAGAATGTCAATGATACATTCGGACACGCAGTAGGTGATAACGTCCTCAAAACATTTTCAGGTGTCTGCGAAAAGTTCCTTGGCGCTGATAAATGCAGGCTCGGCAGATGGGGCGGCGAGGAATTTATCGGTATATGCGCCGGAATTACAGCCGATCAGATGGAAAAGCAGGCAGAAGAACTGCGTGCTATGATCGAAAAACGCGGTTTCGATATTGTAGGCCATATCACCAGCAGCTTCGGTGTTATTGAAGTTCAGAACGGAGAAACAGCTGAAGAAGCATTCAAACGTGTGGATGCAGCTCTGTATGCTGCCAAGGAAGGCGGAAGAAACAGAGTAGTACGCGGCTGACCGTGTTTTAAAGTATACAGTTTAAAAGAATAATAATAAACAGGTATGTACAGCTTGAATGTGCATACCTGTTTTTTCCCCAACTATATTTTGCAAAACTATTGACAACGGGAATGTAAAGTGTTATTATAAGTAAATAGATAGAGGTGCAGCTTTTGAAAAGTACCTGCTCTGAGGATACCAGTCCGGTGATGAGCAGCAAAAGGCAAAGCTGCCGAAGGAAAAGTACGGTAAAGCTTTTCCTGGGCATATGCTTAATAAGTATATGACTGTCATCATTCAGTGTGATGGAGAGCTATCGGTACGTCTGATTTACACTCGTATCAGATTTCTTAATTATATTGACTGATGAACCGATCCAAAATATTATTTTGTATCGGTTTTTTTATTACCCTTGGGAAATGCGTTTCCTGATTATTTATTTTTTTCGGAGGTCTTTTAAATGAAACATTACAACGTAGGTATTATCGGTGCAACAGGTATGGTAGGTCAGAGATTTGCTACACTTCTCGAAAACCACCCTTGGTTCACTGTAACAGTTCTTGCTGCTTCACCTCGTTCAAAGGGTAAAACATATGAAGAAGCTGCAGGCAGCAGATGGGCTATGACAACACCGATGCCTGAATCAATGAAGAAGATGGTTCTCATGGACGCTACAGCAGATATCGAAGAGATCGCTTCAAAGGTAGATTTCGTTTTCTGCGCAGTTGACATGAAGAAGGACGAGATCAAGGCTCTTGAAGAAGCTTATGCAAAGGCAGAATGCCCTGTCGTTTCAAACAACTCAGCTCACAGATTCACAGATGACGTTCCGATGGTAGTTCCTGAAATCAACCCTGAACACATCGAGATCATCAAGGCTCAGAGAGAAAGACTCGGCACAAAGAAGGGCTTTATCGCAGTTAAGTCAAACTGCTCTATCCAGAGCTACGTTCCGGCTCTTGAACCATTAAGAAAGTACGGCATTACAAAGGTTCTTGCATGTACATACCAGGCAATTTCAGGTGCCGGCAAGACATTCGAGACATGGCCTGAAATGGTTGATAACCTTATTCCTTACATCGGCGGCGAAGAGGAAAAGAGTGAGAAGGAGCCTTTGAGACTTTGGGGCGAGATCAAGGATGGCGCTATCGTTCCTGCAACGAGCCCCGTGATCACCTGCCAGTGCATCCGTGTTCCCGTGCTTTATGGTCATACGGCTGCCGTATTTGTAAAGTTTAAGAAGAAGCCTACGAAGGAGCAGTTGATTGAAAAGCTTCGCAGCTTTTCTGGTGTTCCTCAGGAGCTGCAGC
>JAGDDO010000613.1 GCA_017848205.1 Oscillospiraceae bacterium
AGGTATCGGAGCTGAATTATTTCACGAATTAATTGAAAGCAACAGTTATTACGTGGACAAGACTCCTCTTATCAGAACTGTTTTTAAAGAAAACACCTCGAAAGTCATGCTTGTCACCAGACCGGGACGTTTCGGTAAAACGCTAACCATGTCCACCTTCTATGACTTTCTTTCTCTGAATATCGAAAATCCCGGTGATGTGTCACTTCAGGAGAAATGGTTCAAGGACACCAAAATCTTTGAGGACAGGGAATTCTGCAGTGAATACATGGGGAAGTTTCCGGTAATTTTCATTTCACTGAAGGCTGTTTCAGGCAGTGATTTTACCGGAGCCTATGAACAGTTTGGCAGTATTATTTTCAATCTGTACAATTCTTTCAAATATTTGTCAGACAGTACAAAACTCAGCGATACAGATAAGAAGATTTTTAACAAAATAGCAACGGATGAAAATTTTATCTGTAATGTTGCTAATAAATATTACATAACCGATTCACTGAGCAGTCTGCTTAGGTTACTTCACAAACACCACGGTATTAAGCCGGTTCTGCTTATTGACGAATATGATGTACCAATCGCCATGGCGGTCCAAAACGGCTATTGCCTAGAAATGCTTGATATCATCAGTCCGTTCCTGAGCGATGCCTTAAAGACCAATATGGATCTGGGCAGGGCGGTGCTTACCGGCTGCTTAAGGGCTACCAGGGAAAGTATTTTTACGGGACTTAATAACATGCTGGTCTGCTCGATTCTTGATACCGGACATAAAGATATATCACGGGGAATAGGTTTTACCCTGGAAGAAACTCAGGAAGTCCTCACATACTACGGACTTTCAGACTATTACGAAGAGGTAAGAAACAACTACGACGGGTACCGTTTCGGAACAACTCATATGTACTGTCCGCGGGATGTAATGAACTTCTGTAAAGATAACTACAAAAAACTGAGCGATAACAGAAATCTCATTCAGGCCGGCAACTACTGGATAAACACCAGCGGTAACGATGTTATTGAAGAAGTGATGGGCTTCATCGAGCCTGAAGACGTTGATCTGATGCAGGACCTTCTTGACGGTAAATCTATAACCGCAAAAGTAAGAACCTGCCTGTGTTACGGTGATTTACAGAACCATGACATAAATGACTTCTGGACTCTGATGCTTTATACCGGGTATTTGACTTTTGATCCGCTATCCTATAATCCGAAAAATGATGAATACAGTCTGTATATTCCTAATGAAGAAATAAGAGAGTGTTTCAGATTAAAGATTAAGGATTTTTATAGGAGCAATTCCGTTATGAAAGCCAGTACCGCTGAACTGGTAAAAGCATTGTTTGAAGGTGATGCCGAAAGGGTTGAGAACAACCTTTTCACGCTCCTGGGTAAATACGTTTCCATCAGAGATTTTGCCACGAACGCTCCAAAGGAAAACTACTATTACGGCTTCATGAACGGATTACTGGTGAACGGCACATCATTCATTGAGGAGCATAAGTCCAATTTTGAATCCGGGGATGGTTACGTTGATATCATAATTGCTTCAAAAAACAGTGACACCGTGGCTATTCTGGAACTTAAACAGACTGATAAGCCGTTTGGGGCAAGATTGATTGCTGCTCAAAAAGCAGTGGAACA
>JAGDDO010000614.1 GCA_017848205.1 Oscillospiraceae bacterium
AGGAGAGGAGCAATGCCGTCTGTTCCGAGATATCCGTTTACTGTAAGGGCATCAGCACCGAAAGCTTCGATCATCTGTGAGCCTACCTGTGTAGCACCGAGATGAGCAGTCGCATAGGCAGTCATTGTTGCACCGATGTCGTTTCTCTTGCCGTCAGTCATAACGAACAGGCCCTTTTTCTGAGCGTATTCAATAGTCTCTGTAAGAGCCTTTACGCCCTGCCAGCCGTACATTTCATAGTAGGCAGCCTGTGGCTTTATTGCAGGAACAAGGTCATATATTTCATCAATGATAGCCTTGTTAAATGTAAGAAGCGCATCCGCAGCACCTTCGAGTGTCTCGCCGTACTTTGCGAAGCTTTCTTTTCTGATGAACTCAGGAACGTAGTCGAGCTTCGGATCAAGTCCTGCAACTGTCGGATTCTTCTTGTCAATAATGTTCTTAATAAGTCTGTCAAATGACATAAATATATCCTCCCTGTTTTACTTTGTTTCGCTGTAAATGATTTTACCCTTCGAGATAGTGATCACAGGCTTTCCCTTAAGTGTCACGCCCTTGAACAGAGTATTGTGAGATTTTGAATGAAGCTTTTCCGGATCAACTGTCCATTCCCTGTTAAGGTCTGCTATGCAGATGTCCGCTGTGCTTCCCTCACGTATATACACAGGCTCAAGTCCGAGAAGCTTTCTCGGATTCTCTGACATGAGCTCGGATATTCTTTCAAGTGTTATCTTTCCTGTATGGTAAAGATAAGTAACTGTAGCTGCAAATGATGTTTCAAGGCCTACAACACCGTTAGGAGCCTTTTCAAAATCAGCCTTTTCATTTGCCGCATGCGGTGCATGGTCTGTAACTATGCAGTCAATTGTACCGTCGATAACTGCTTCAGTAATCGCTTCAACGTCACGCTTTTCACGAAGCGGCGGATTCATTCTGAAGTCCGCATCGCGGGCAAGAAGCTTTTCATCGGTAAAGATGAAGTAGTGCGGAGCAGTTTCGCATGTTACCTTAAGTCCGCGTTTCTTTGCATCTCTGATAAAGCCGATGCTTCCTTCGGTACTTACATGTGCTATGTGTACCGGAACTCCGGCCGCACCTGCAAGAGCCATTTCCCTTACTGTTATGCTGTCTTCTGACGCACGGTCCATGCCCGGAACGCCGAGTTTTTCAGAAACGGCACCTTTGTTCATAATGCCTTTTCCGATAATGTCCATGTCTTCGCAGTGCGAAGTAAGAAGCAGGCCGTACTTATCAGCATTTATAAGTCCCCTGCGCATAAGCTCAGCATTTTTTACCGGCTTTCCGTCATCGGAAACTGCGACTATGCCGAGTCTTTTGTACATTTCAAAATCAGCAAGCTCGCCGCCGGCCATTCCCTTTGTTATGCATGCTGTCTGGTAAATATCTATTCCAGTCTGAGCTGCCTTGTCCTTTATGTAATTAATAGTTTCTTCGTTGTCAACAGGAGGATTTGTGTTCGGCATACAGAGAACTCCTGTTACACCGCCTGCTGCAGCTGCTGCCGCACCTGTAAGTATATCTTCCTTGTGAGTAAAGCCCGGATCTCTGAAATGCACGTGCATATCAAAAAAAGACGGAAACGCTGTAAGACCTGTACCGTCGATAACAAGTGCGCTATCGTCTTCAGGAGCGATTCCGACTTTCTGTATTTTTCCGTCACGGATATAAATATCATAGGTTTTATCAGATGAAGCATGTTTGTCAACAACTGAAATGTTTCTGATTATGATATTCTGATTCATTTTTCCCACTCATCCTTTCTGTAAACAATTTAAAGAAAACAAGGACCGAACCGGTCCACCGGTTCCGCTGTTTCCTTAATTCGCTTTCTGACTTTATGATTCAGGTTCATAAATGGTCACACTGTCCGCGCCGTCCATCTCTGTTACCTGCACCTTTACCATCTCTTCGTGAGAAGTAGGCAGATTCTTTCCGACAAAATCCGGTCTTATCGGGATCTCCCTGTGACCGCGGTCTATGAGGACTGCAAGCTGAATACGCTGCGGTCTTCCTCTTCCGATAACGGCATCGATCGCCGCTCTTGCACTTCTGCCTGTATATATAACGTCATCAACAAGAATGATGACCTTGTTATTTATGTCAAAATCAATAGATGTGCCGTCCGGTTCAGATAATCTTCGTTTGTCATCCCGGTATGGTGTTATATCGAGCTTTCCGCACTCTACTTCTATGCCTTCGATCTCTTTTATCTTCTGTGAGATACGCTCGGCAAGAAAAGCACCTCTTGTAAGAATACCGATTATACAAAGATCAGCCGCACCCTTGTTCTGTTCGAGTATCTCGTAAGTGATCCTCGTAACAGCCCTTCTTATTGCACTTTCGTCAAGGATAACTGCTTTTTCTTTCAAGGAACAAACCCTCTTTACAACAAAAATACCTGTCCGCACAAGTCAGACAGGTATAATTATCCCAAGCTTATAAATCAGAAACATATGAGTAACGTTCGTCCGTACAGATACAGACGTACCCTTAAAACACCGGGTAAATTACTTTGTAAACTTAAAACAAATACCTTGCCGACCTCTCCGGATCAACTTAAAGGAGTTATGTGTAAATCATAGTAAAGTCAGTTCAAAATCCCGACTTTCATATAATTATATCACACGCGGTTTGGTTTGTAAAGTTTATTTGATCCGTTTCTGATATTTTAGTCATGTTGATCTAATTTACATAACATATCGATCAAGGATTTATGTCATTATAATAGCATATCTGATTTACTGTTCTTAAGCGAAGGCTAAAACATATCTATGGTATTGTAATGACTTGAAGCCTTGCTGTCGTTATGAGGATTATCAGGTACAATAACTACATTGTAGTAATATGAGCCCAGACAAGTCATTGTGCCTGGATTATACCTGTTAAAATAAAGATCCACATTTCCGTCTTTATCTGTTTTTACTGCAGTGATCTCCATTGTCATACCATTTACTTCATGAGTGTTCATTTCGATCGCCATTCGTTTATTGTCAAAGAAGTCATCACCTATGGTTATTCCGGCTTTTTCAAAAGCTTCTGCAGCTCCTTTATAACAACCGAAAGTCCGGTCATACTCTTCCTTTGTCGAGATCATCACTGTAAAATTTGCGGTGCCTCGAACCGTGAATTCACTGAACATGGCATAGTCATCGCTCAAATAGTAATTATCAATATCAAGGAAAATACACTGATCAGTAATATCTTTGATTTCTTCCTTGTCTGCATTTAATGTCATATCTGCCGAATCTGCCGGTGCAGTTTCCTTTCCGATATTTTCTCTCTTTTTGGAGATGAACGATCTTAAACATGCCAGATCGCCAATGTCTACGGAATGATCATACTCAACGTCAGCTGCTTCTTTGAGTTCATCATTTTCAAATTTCTGGTCTCCTATAAGATAAAGCGAAAGTATTGAAAGATCTGAAACATCAACTATACTGTCTGAATTGAGATCTCCGTATATTATTTCGTCCTTTGCTTCTATAGTTCTGCCGCCGTTAATATTTGCTGCTGTTATTATCATTGCAAGTGCAGTAACAAATGCTGCTGTTTTTCTGTTATTTTTCATTTAACTTCATCCTCTCTCGTTTATCAGTGTTTTCTTAATCTTTCCATGTGACTTTGATGTGATCTGTGAATAAATCAGCGTTTTCTTAAGTGAATGCTATACCGGTAGTTCCCGGCTCAAACATATCTATGG
>JAGDDO010000061.1 GCA_017848205.1 Oscillospiraceae bacterium
AGGCACTACAACTGCAGAAGTTACAGCATCTGAAACAACAGCAGTAACAACTACAGTTACAGAAGCAGCAACTGCAGAAACAACAAGTGAAGTAACAGAAGCAGAAGTTACACCAGCTGCAACACTTCCTGCACTCCCGGAGATCACACTTCCTGTAGTTACAACTGAAAAGCTCATGGAAGATGTTACAGAACCAGCTGTAACAGAAGCAGTTACAACAACAGAAGCAGTTACACCAGCAGAGGTAACAACACCTGCAGTAACTGAAGAAACAAAGACAGATCTTGAAAAGATCAGAGAGATCGTTATCAACGAACCTGAAAAGGTAAGAAAGGAAGTCCGCGAAGCCGATAAGATCAGCATAGACGGTGAAGAGATAAAACTCTCACTTGAAGACAAGATGTTCTTCCAGGGAACAGAATCATTCGATTACCCGGTAAGACTCAAGGATTTCAACGCTGAAAAGGCATTCTTCGACTACGCTGGATTCGGCTTCGAACTCCCTGAAGGCTTCACAGTTGATCCTGAATCATTAAGCACTGATCTTAATGGCAACATCAAGTTCTACGCTCCTGACAGCCTCGAAGCTCTTGCACTTGCAGCAAAGACAGGCTACACAGCAAACGGCGGCTACGTAGTATTCCGCGGAGTTGAAACAAGAAACCTTGATCCTGACGCTGTACTCTTCACAGTAAAGGTAAAGGTAGCAGATACATTAAATGTATGCGTAAGCAGGATCGGCGTTTCCGCACTCTACGGAAGACTTACAGAAAACTCTAAGTTTGTAGAAGACGGAAAGGTTGAACCGCACTTAGCATTCATCGACAACGGCGCAGGCGAACAGCTCTATACAAAGGCTGATTCAGGTGTCCGCATGGGCGTTAAGGGTGACGTAAACCTCGACGGCAGAGTAAGCCAGGTAGACGCAACAATAATACTCCGTGAGATCCTTTCAATCGAAGTAGTTAAGGAGTCACTCCTTGCTGACAACATCAACATACATGATGGAACAGCAGAAGAAGCAGTAGCACTTTCACACTTCTTAGGCAACGTAAACCAGAGCCCGAACGGCCTCTTCACACAGATCGATGCAACAAGTATTCTCAGAGGTATTCTCGAAAGAGATGTAAACAATACAGGAATTGTTACAGAAGAGATCTGGAAGAAAGTAACCAATAAGTAATTTTCGATTCCACCAGATAAACAGAGGATAAATATTGATCCGGAAAGCCGGCCGTCTCACATGAGGCGGCTGACTTTTTGTGTGTACATACTGTCCATGCCGGTCCGGAAGGGACTGCACATGGTTTTAATAGTCGGACAGAAGGAATGTGTTGTGTCAGTTTTGTAATTATGACAAAACTTTTAAAAACCGATAAAATCAGCTTTAAAAAACAACATTTATTCAGATTGTGATTTCTGAACAAAATTTTATGGTTCGTATAATACGAATATGCCTAAAATTTCTCCTTGATTTCACATATTTGTGACAAGAAACAACAATATGGACTGATTTCCGTATTGTTTAAAACTTGACAAAAGAAATAAAATCAATTAAAATATAATAAGCTGATTATGTACATACGTGTCATACAATTATGAATTAATTTCCAATAAAATTTTCCGAGGAGGTCTGCAATTTATGAATGGATACGTTGACTTTCATTCCCGGGTTCTTCCGAATGCTGATGTAGAGAACATGGAAGAAGAACTTGACAGATGCGTTGATATTCTTAAAATTCTGCACAAAGCTAAGATCAAGACCGTAGTAGCTACACCATACTTTAATTCCGTTGATTCGAATGTTCCGAAGTTCCTTGCTGAACGTGAGGAAGCAATGGCAAAATTAAATGAAAAGATAAAGGGAATGTCCCTTCCGCGTATAATTCCGGGTGCTGAAGTGCTTTTCACAACATCACTTCTGGATATAGATACCACAAAGCTCTGCGTGGGCAATACCAATTACATCATGCTCTCTCTTCCTTACCAGGAATACAGCGACATGGTTATCGAGACTCTTCAGAAACTCATCATTTCCAAGAACCTCTGCCCGATAATCGCACACATCGAAAAATACTATCCTGAGTTCTACACCATGGAACAGCTTGAGAAGATCTCACAGCTCGGTGTTATCATGCAGCTCAGCTGTGATGCTATGATAAACCGTACAACAAGAAAGGCTGCTCTTGAGCTTCTTTCAAAGAATGTCGTTCAGATAATCGGTTCAAACGACATCACAAAGCAGAACGTTCATCGGACAGCTCTGGAAACGGCCATGGATGTGCTCAACAAGGACGTTTCAAGCTACGCAGCTATCGATGTTTTACAGAAGGATCTCCGCGACATTCACATTGCCGATTTCAAGGCAGGTGCCAATGAAGCCATTTCACCTTCACCGCAGTATGCAGATGCGATCAGGATCATGAGATATCATCTTCCGCTCGGAAAGTACAAGCAGATCAAGAACAATGCCGGCATGATCATCTCAAACGCCAATATAAAAGATATCATGTGTTAAGGAACCGCTGATCAAATCGGAAATCCGGCTTCGCCCCGGATCCGCACGCTGTTTTATTCATAAATCAGTGTTACCTTAAAATTAATTCTTGAAAATATATTAATATTATAGTAAAATATATAGTGTAGGTCCTGCCGGATCTGCACTATATTTTTTTAAGGAGTTTACGGATAACGTGAAATTGCTTTCCATAGTAGTGCCATGCTACAACGAACAGGAAGTACTTCCTTTGTTTTATGACAAGATAACCGAAGTCATGGACGGAATGAAGACCGAAGATCCCGGACTTGACTATGAACTTGTTTTTATCAATGACGGTTCCCGTGACGCAACTCTTGAGGGACTCAGGAAATATGCACGCGAGGACAGTCGTGTAAGATACATCTCCTTTTCGAGAAATTTCGGAAAGGAAGCGGGAATGTATGCCGGACTCGAAGCTTCAAAGGGTGACTACATAGTTGTAATGGACGCTGATCTCCAGCATCCGCCGGAGTTTCTTCCGAAAATGTACGCCTATGTAAAAAGCGGTGAATATGACTGTGCAACGACACGCAGAGTTGACCGTGAAGGTGAATCAAAGATAAGAAGCTGGTTCGCGCGGAAATTCTACAAAATAATAAACAGGATCTCGCAGACCGAGATCGTTGACGGAGCCCAGGATTTCAGATTCATGACACGTCAGATGGTCGACGCCATTCTGTCGATGAAAGAATACAACCGTTTTTCAAAGGGTATTTTCAGCTGGGTCGGCTTCCGTACAAAGTATATTGAAATAAAGAACGTTGAACGTGCGGCAGGCACAACAGCCTGGTCCTTCTGGGGACTTTTCAAGTACTCTCTCGAAGGCATTGCAGCGTTCTCGACTGCACCGCTTGCGATCGCCTCGCTGCTCGGCATAGTTTCATGTGCACTTGCAGTTATTTTCGCACTGGTAACAGTCATCGAGAAGCTCTGCTTCGGAAATGACATCCACGGTTATCCTACTATAGTCTGCCTCATTCTTCTTTTAGGAGGACTTCAGCTGTTTACCACAGGTATTCTCGGACAGTATCTTGCCAAGACCTATCTTGAGTGCAAGAAAAGACCTATCTATCTTGTACAGGAGACCGAGAACGATCTGAAAAAAACGGAGAGTGAGAATTGAGCAGAAATATCCGGGTGATATTCATTATACTCTCCCTGATCTTTATCATTTTCACATACCAGGTAGTAAAGTTTTACTGGGATGAAAACCGCGTGCTTGTGAAGGACGATCCCGAGACACTGACAGTCAGTGATCTCGGAGGTGATTATTACAGCTTTGCGCAGCGCGGATTTTACGGGGTGAAAGACAGCAGGGGAAAAGTTGTTATCGATGCCCGGTGGAAAAGTGTTGATAAAATAGAGGGCGATCACTTCGTGGTGTCGCAGTCCACTGTCCGCGGTGAGCGGTTCGGCATAATCGACAACGCTGAAAATGTCATTGTTCCATTTATCTACACGCATTTTGAGAAATATCATTCCGAGATGCTCTGTGCGGAAACGGAACGCGAAAAATACGTTCTGTTCGATTTCAGCGGAAAGGTTCTGACCGATATGGAATGGGACAGAATATCCAAGAACTATCCCACAAAGCCGCTGACTGAGCAGGGCAATTATATACAGCTCGAAAAGGACGAAGACCTTTACCGTATAACTGAAGACAGTGAAGGCCGCCTGATTGTGAGCGACATAAGAATGTACAAGCCGCTTTTCGGCGAGAAACGGCTCGTCAAAGTAAAGAACACTGCCGTATCTCCGGGACTGACTGAAACGGTTTTACTCTACAGTGAACTGTTTGACCGCTCGGTCGAATACATCGGATCGCTGTTCAACAACGACAGTACCGGAGTGAAAAATCTTGCCTGGAGCGATAATTACAAAGATCTTCTTCTTGAAGGACTTAATCTCAGGGGAGGAGAACTTACAGGACTGGACGTTCCGGTGCCGGAAATAACCGATGCAGATGACGGCTCGGTGACCTACGTGTGCCATGCAGCCATGAGCTACAAATCGCCGGAGGAAGACGGTACCTATACAAGACCGCGCAGCCTGACAATGGACATCCACTTTAAGAAACGCCAGAACGGAAAACTTGCGGTGACAAAGGTCTACGCAAGCCGTAAGGACTGATATTGCCCACGGAAACACTGAACCAGCTGTTTTCTGTGTGATGATATACCAAAATAATAACGGAGGAAGAAATATGAAGAAATTTTTTACATCAGAATCAGTAACTGAAGGACATCCTGATAAAATATGCGATCAGGTTTCTGATGCAATACTCGACGCCATCCTTGAAAAGGATCCTGCTGCCAGAGTAGCTTGCGAAACCGCAGCGGCAACCGGTATGATCATGTGCATGGGCGAGATCACAACAAGCGCCTATGTTGACATTCCGAGAATAGCAAGAGACGTTATAAATGATATCGGCTACGACAGAGCCAAGTTTGGTTTTGACGGAAATACATGTGCCATAATCACATCGATAAACGAACAGTCACCTGACATTGCAATGGGTGTAAACGAAGCCCTCGAATCAAAGGACGGAAGCGCAAACGACGCTGATGCCATCGGTGCCGGCGACCAGGGTATGATGTTCGGCTTTGCCTGCAACGAAACAAAGGAACTCATGCCTCTGCCTATCTCACTTGCACATAAACTCGCACTCAGACTTACAGAAGTAAGAAAGAACGGCACACTCGTTTACTTAAGACCTGACGGCAAGTCACAGGTAACAGTTGAATATGATGACGGAAAGCCGGTACGTGTTGACACAGTCGTTGTTTCTACACAGCACTCAGATGCAGTATCACTTGCAGACATTAGAAAAGACATCATGGAATACGTTATAAAGGCTGTTATTCCTGCAGAACTCCTCGACGAAAACACAAAGTACTACATAAATCCTACGGCACCATTCGTAACAGGCGTCCCTATGGGTGACTGCGGTATCAAAGGACGCCACATCATAGTTGACACCTACGGCGGATACTCAAGACACGGCGGCGGAGCTTTCTCAGGCAAGGACCCGACGAAGGTTGACCGTTCAGCTGCATATGCTGCACGTTACGTAGCAAAGAACGTAGTTGCTGCAGGACTCGCTGACAA
>JAGDDO010000615.1 GCA_017848205.1 Oscillospiraceae bacterium
CGAAACCGTATTCCCTCGTTCACAGCTTCAGAATGTACGCCGACGCCGACTCCGTTGCTGCCCAATACGCAGAAGACTGCGGCATCGAAACAGTTTACGATGCTTTCACAGTCGGTTACACCAACGTTGACAAAAGAGTGATCTACCTCGGCTCCGGCGTCCTCGGCCTCGGTATCATCGGTGTGATCATAAAGCTCATCACCGGTGCAGTTAAAAAGTCAAAGAAAGAAAAGAAATAATAAGAAGAATATACAGCAAAACAGCACTGATCTGTCACGGATCAGTGCTGTTGTTTTTATAGTATTACGGAATCTATCATTCCTCTGCTTTCCATTCTGAAAGAATACGCTTTTCAGAATCGAATGAAACTCCGATATTTATCAGTTTACGTCTGTCTGCTGCAAAAGGAAGTGTATATCCCTTATCGTTTATCTGCTTAAGTGCATTATCCGCACTGTCATCTCTCTTGAATTCAAAAAGATAGATGTAATCTCTTGTAAGAACTCTGCAGTCGATACGGCCGTTGAATGTGTGTACTTCGCAGTCAGTAAACTGCCCCAGAAGTGTAAACAGAATATAGATAACACTCTGAAAATAATGTTCAAAAACTGCATCTGCCGAAGTATAGGAAATGCCGGCAAACAGCGCAGTCAGAACATCCATTATTTTTTCTGTTTCACCGTTTTCAATGTATTCGTCAACAGTGAAAATATCCAGACGGTTACCTGCTGTTGCAGAAGGAACATATTCAGGCATCAGACTTTCAAGAAATGCATAACGTACTTCATTGTTAGGAAAACCAAGAGTATAGCGTTTTCTTGCTGCATCATATTCCGTTATTGTCAGATATCCGCTCTGATAAAGAAGAGGAACGAGATCAGGAGATTCCCCTGTATAATCCCGCAGTATACGTTCATTGGCATAAATTGTTCTGTCCGAAAAACGACGAACATCAAAGTTATTGTTCCTTACCTGTTTCAGGAGGAAAGAAGGTGTACCGGACTCAAACCAGTAAGCTCCGAACTCCTTGTCGTAGAATGCATTCAGGATACTGTAAGGATTATAAATATCTGCACCATCCTGATGGAAACGGTATCCGTCATACTGTTTTTTAAGCTCCCGCATACATTCTTCTTCATCTATATGCTGATTTTCAGAAAGCATCTTTACTTCCGGAGCAAAATACTGTCTTATTTCATCTTCCGTCATACCGCAGATACTGCTGAATTCCTCATTCAGAGAAATATCCTTTAAATGATTCAGATCACTGAATATACTGACTTTATGGAACTTTGTTACTCCTGTTATAAATACAAAACGCACATAGTCATCACAGTTTTTCAGATTGCTGAAAAATCCTTTGAATACTGACTTGCTGCGTTTCTGCATTTCAGGGTTATCTGCAAGATCAAGAAGCGGCTTGTCATATTCATCAACAAGAACAACACATTTCCTGCCCGTTTTTCTGGCTGCTTCAGTAAGCAGATTTTTAAAACGCCCCCCGAGTGTAAGACTGTCACTTGTTATATCATACTGCTTTTCCCACTGTTTCAGATGTGCATCAAGAACGGTTTCAACAGATGTTGTATCATAATCCTCACCGTTAAAGTCAAAATAAAATACCGGATGCGGCTGCCATGCTTCTTCATTATTTTCTTCCAGTTTCTCAATAGCAAGCCCGGAAAAAAGATCTTTCCGGCCTTCCCAGTACGCACGCAGCGAAGAAAGAAACAGACTTTTGCCAAATCTTCTCGGACGGCTGAGGAAGAACTGAACATAGTCTCTTCCAAGCCGGTATATGTATTCTGTTTTATCAACGTAAACAAAATTATTTTTCCTGATCTTCTCAAAACTCTGTATGCCGACCGGCAGTCTTCTGTAAACTTCCGTCACTGATTTTGCACCTCTTTCCGGGAAACGAAATATTCATTTATTATTTTACCATAATAACGCGGAAAATTCAATGGTGAGCTGCCTCCGGCAGCTAATTATAACCGCAGGCATCCTTTTAGGATGCCTGCTTTACTCTTAGGTGCTGTTGGATTTTTGTCATCCCAAGGAGAATTCAGACAGGTAACAGAGTCTCATACGATGCCTATTACTCAACAAGTTCAAATCTGTATTTCTGCTTTACATCAGGATATTTCTCATGATCCACTTCGCTCATAAACATAGCAAGCGGCCTTACAAACTTTTTGCTTTCATCATCCCTGTTTTCGTAAACTACCGTTTCTTCCAGGGTTTCGGAATCCCGGGCAATGCATATTATTTTGTAGCATGTACCCTTAAAATGCCTGTAAATCTTGCCGGCAGCAGGTAATTCACGCACTTTGTCCACCTCTTTCCTTAACGTCTGC
>JAGDDO010000616.1 GCA_017848205.1 Oscillospiraceae bacterium
AACACCCTTGAAGCTCTTTCCTGAACCGATAGGCCAGTTTACAGGATAAGTTTTGATACCGAGTTCGTTTTCGATCTCTTCAAGCAGGTCAAAAGGATTTCTTGATTCACGGTCCATTTTGTTGATGAATGTGAATATCGGGATTCCTCTCATTACGCAGACCTTGAAAAGCTTTCTTGTCTGGGCTTCGACACCCTTAGCAGCGTCGATTACCATTACAGCGGAGTCGGCTGCCATAAGGGTTCTGTATGTATCTTCCGAGAAGTCCTGATGTCCCGGTGTATCGAGAATATTGATGCAGAATCCTTCGTAGTTGAACTGCATAACGGAAGACGTTACAGAAATACCTCTCTGCTTTTCGATCTCCATCCAGTCTGAAACTGCGTGACGGTCAGATTTTTTACCCTTTACAGTACCGGCCTGGTTGATGGCTCCTCCGTAAAGAAGAAACTTTTCAGTAAGGGTTGTTTTACCTGCGTCAGGATGTGAAATGATAGCAAAGGTCCTTCGGCGTTCGATCTCTTTTTTTATTGCTGGATTCAAATTAATTCCTCCGATGTTTTATATTTATGGTTAGGAAAACACTGATTAAATCGGAAATCCGGCTTCGCCGGATTTCCGGAGGTGGGATTTGCGGGGCTTCGCCCCGAACCCCCCGCGCTGATTTATGAATAAATCAGCGTTTCCTTAGCTGAAAACTGATTTCGCTGTTTTTCCGGCATTGTTCCGGTACCGGTGATCAGTGTGTGGTTCGTATGGGGTGTATCAGCTTTTAAGTTCCACACTGTCAACGAGTTTGTTTCTGTCACCTCTGAAAGTACCGTTGTCGGTGAAGAAAAGATAAGTACCTCTGTTGCATCCGCTGAATGTGCAGTCGTATGCTTCTGCTGCGTTGTTGAAGCAGATAACACCGCCCTTGAAGCTTCCCTGTGCAAAACAGCTTTCAAAGCTGCATTCCCTGAAAACAACATGGTTAAGATTTGATGATCTTATAATACCGCCGGTGGTGTTCTGGAAGCTTGTTTCGTAACCGCAGTTTTTGAATTCCGAACGCATTACAGAAAGCGTGCTGTCCGGATTAAGGTCGAAAACTGCGTCGTTTACAAAGTCAGTGAATGTACAGTCGTCTATGCTGATGTTCTGACATCCGTGAAATCTTAAACTTCCTCCGTTTATAAAGTCGCAGCTGCGTAGAATAACGTTCTTTGCACATCCGAAACCTATGTGGAAGTCGTGTATCTGCGTCATGTTTGAAAGATCGATCCTGATATTTTCAAAAACTATGGTTTCCCTTGTTATTTCACAGCTGTTGTAGTTTGCTGAAGAACTCAGTACAATAATTTTCTTCGGATCGACAGTTTCGTGAGCCATGGAATAAAGATGCAGACATTTGTCCGTATTTGCGATGGCTCCGCAGACGAATTTTTTTGTATAGCACAGAATATGTCTGTAAAGTTCAGATGTATCCTGCTTGTTTGTTTTTTCGTATTTTTCAGTGTTCTGTTCAAGAATGGAAACAGCATAACCGCAGAGAAGTTCAACGTCAGAACGTCTGATCTCGAGTGAAGCGGCAACTTCGGACAGATAATCCACCTGCTTCTTGCTTAGGTTTCCAGTTGAACATGCTATGAGCAGACAGTCCATGAAGAATATGATCTCAAGATGCATGTTTTTGCAGTTCCTGATAAAGTCTGCTGTTTTTTCAGGAGTAAGCTCACCGGCACTTCGTATGTGATCTGAGATTACTGTAACGGCATTGGTGCTGTCCATGATTCGCTTTATGAACTGTATCTGATTGTCAGTATCGCTGTTTCCGTACTGGGCAGTAATGTACAGCAGATCGTAGTAAACACTTTTTAAACGCTCGTCAGCTTTTTCGAGAGGGTGTTCCTTAATGGCGGAGCCCTGAAGTATAGTCTTGTTGAAAAGCTCATAAACCTTGTTTGATTCCATAAAGTTTCCCTTTCTTTATCGTAATCTTCTTCTGGAAGGAAGAGATGAAGAACGTTCACGCCTTGCAGGTGCCGGTTCGGCAGATCCTTCATGTGGTACTGCCAGCTGCTCTGTCTCAGACTCACGTTCTCGATCGCGTTCACGCTCACGCTCACGTCTCGATGTCCCCGGAGTTCTCGTACGTTTTCCTTTTCTTCCGTCGGCCGCACCGCTTTCACCGGATGCACTGTCGCGTGATGATGCGGAAGGAGCTGCCGGTTCTTCCGGAACTCCGAATACCCTGCAGATAACAGCCGAAACTTCCTTTTTGTATTTTGAATTTTTCGATGAAGCCGAGAAAGCAGGATCGATATCTTTCATCTGTTCGCTTAAAATTATGGAAACAGAATTAATGTAGCGTTCATAGGCGGAAACATCAGCTATGTTTCTGTCGTTGTAGCTCCGGAAAAGCTTTTCGGGATTCGGTATAGGCAGATCGGTGAGTTTGATTTTTGAGAAATCAATGTGTTTGAGCCTGCTTATAGGAGTCTGCTGAACTGATTCAACAGGAACAAATTCTTCGGCAGGCTGTTTCTTCGAAGTACCGAAAGCGTTCTGTACTGAGAAAATACTCTCGCTTGCTGCCTGTATCTCAGGAAGAAGCTGCGAACGCAGATCATCAATCTTTTGTGTGGACTGATGAGAGTCGAATATCCTGTCGAATTCCTGTGAGAAACTGATGACGGACGGGCTCTTGTCCCAGCGGTCAAGGTAGGCAAGTATTTTATACTTGTCGTATTTTTCCGGATGATTTTTCGAGTAGGTGAGCACGTCAATGTGATTTACACCGCGGGCGTTAAGTATCTTTCTGGTTTTCTCAACTATTTCCGGCATGTCTCTTGTGCTGAAGGCATCCGCCTTGTTGATAATGATAAGCTTCGGAATATGCGGATCAGTCTTTTTCAGCATCCTTATGTCGTTGTCGCTTATACCCAGAGTGTTTATGTTTATGTCAGCAAACCAGAGTATGTAGTCTGAAAAGTTTATTCGCTGGATGGTTTTAAGTTCATCTGTCGAGAGCATTTCACCGTATGATCTTGTGTAGCCCGGAGTTTCCATGAAAGCGATGTGTCTGAGTTCCGGCGCAGATGCAAAGGTGAGAATACTTGAAAAAAGGTGGCCAAGCGGCATGTCGTCATTTTCAGAACCGGTAAAAGCTGAGGCAAGATCTTCAGGGTCCATTGTAATGAAGTGTCCGAAGCGGTTTATGCCGTATGAATACTGGGAGCTTCCGCAAATAACGTATGCGGGCACAGCACAGTTTATGTCCGTATCTACCGGCAGAATTCCGCCGCCGTAGAGCGAGTTGAAAAAGGATGATTTGCCCGAAGCGGTTTTGCCGCAGAGTGAAATAATATTTTTCTTGACAAGCTGTCTGTACGCTGCGTAGTCCTTGAGCCTTTCGTATGCAGATTCAAGTCTGGCGCACAGTTCAGCGTGAGCCGGATAAATATCCGGAAGATATTTTTTCAGAACATTTCGTACCGGTGCGATGTTTTTCTCGAAAACATCTTCACTTCCTGAGCATCTGGTTATCTCTTTAAGAAATGCAAGCTGTTTTTCAGCTTTCTGATCCATTCAGAGCACCTCCTGACAGATTGATTACATATTCTCTACTGGTTCGATAGCAAGAATTTCAAGATGCTTTAAAATAAGCTTTCTTGTAAATGAGATAAGTGCAAGCCAGTCTTTCTTCTTTGCTTCATCAGTTTCACCGAGAATGTGATTGTCGTGATAGAACTTTGAGAATATAACTGCAAGCTTGTATGCATTTTCGCAGACGTAGTTAGGTGCCTTTTCATCTATTGCGTGGCGGAATACATCGCCTGTGAGAAGAATTGCGAGAATAAGCTCACGTTCAGCGTCTGTGTAAAGTTTACCCGGCTTTGTACCGGAATTTTCAGCGTTTGTTTTCTTTAAAATTGAGTTGATTCTTGAAACGGTGTAGAGAAGGTAAGTACCTGTCTTTCCTTCGAATGAAAGGAATTTGTCTATATCGAAGATGTAGTCCTTTGATCTGTGGTTGATAAGATCACCGAACTTTACAGCAGCGATACCTACACGCTTTGCGATCTCGCTGTGATCTTCAGCTGAAACGAATTCCGAAGTACGGAGCTTTTCAGCAGCAGCGTTTGTAACTGTTTCTATAAGGTCGGAAAGCTTCATTACACCGCCGTCACGTGTCTTGTACGGCTTTCCGTCGCTTCCGTTCATTGTACCGAATCCTAAAAGTTCGAGTTCAGTATCTGCAGGAACGAGCTCAGCCTTTCTTGCACAGCGGAATACCTGTGTGAAGTGGAGGTCCTGACGCTTGTCAACAACGTACCAGATCTTCTTAGGAGCGAAGTCCCTGTTTCTCTGGATTATGGTTGCAAGGTCAGTAGTGGCGTAAATGCTTGAATTGTCAGACTTCTTGATGATAACCGGAGGCATAGGAGCCTTGTCTGATTCTTCGGCAACGTCAACGACCATGGCACCTTCGCTCTTGTAGAGAAGTCCCTTGTCAGTAAGAACTGAAACGAGTTCGTCAATGTATTTGTCAGCGTCGCTTTCACCGTACCAGTAGTCGAAGTCAACGCCGAGCTTTTCGTAATTGCCCTTAAGATCGTTTATTGAAACTCTTAAAATTTCCTTCCATACGGCAATGTATCCCGGTCTGCCGTTCTGGAGGTCAGCTGTGAACTGATGAGCCTTTATTTTGAATTCTTCGTTTTCCTTGCTCTTTTTGCTTGCGAAAGGATAGATCTCGTTGAGCATGTCGGCAGTAAGTTCAGGAACTTTTCCGTCCTTGAAATCTTCCTTGAAGCAGTCCCAGTCAGGATTTCTTTCTTCGAGTTCAGCTATAACAAGACCGATCTGAAGACCCCAGTCACCGAGATGTACGTCGGAAACAACGTTGTATCCGCATTCGCGCGCAAGACGCTTGAGTGATTCGCCGATGATGGCTGAACGGAGATGTCCGATGTGGAGCGGCTTTGCAACGTTAGGTCCGCCGTAGTCCATAACGATAGTGTCACCGCAGCCGACCTGAGGAATACCGATGTGTGCGTCATCAGCAGTTTCTGAAAGGAGCTTTACAAGATATTCGTCAGTCATTGTCAAGTTGATAAAACCAGGCTTTGCAACTTCGACCTTTTCAAAGTCCCGGTCATCACTCAGAACGTTCTTTATCTCTTCAGCGATGATGAAAGGAGCCTTTTTATACTGCTTGGCAGCAGCGAATGAGCCGTTGCACTGGAACTGACAGAGATCCATACGGTCTGAAACGAATACGGTGCCAAGTGAACGGTCATAACCGCATTTTTCAAAGGCGTCGGAAACTATTTCAGTTAAAATCTGGGTAATTGTCTTCATTTTTATATTCCACCTTAAACCGATTTTTATTTGAACATTATCTATTTTATTTTACCATAATTCAGCTTAAAGTGCAACACTGACAAACTGATGTTTTTTAAACTGTGCTTTAAGCGTTTATTGTTGAATGATGACATATGATTTACTTAAGCTGTAATGAAAACACAGCCACGCTCGGCGTGGCTGTGGATTTGATATAAGCTGCTGTTTTATGTATTTCAGAATTTAACCCTGCATTATGTCGTAGATCTCATTGAGTTTTGCTCTGTCAGGCTTTACGTCATCGAGTATGGTTATCCTGCCTGTACGTACTGTTCTTGCCTTCTCCCACATATCGACAAACATATCCTTTGTTATTCCGTATGATGCCGGGTTCGGATCAAGACCGTATATTTTAAAGAAATCCATAATGCCTTTTTCAGACTGTCCCTGGAAAATACATGCCGGTATAGAACCGAGTGCTACGGCAAGACCGTGTGATATTTTTACTTCAGGATAGTATTCCTCTATGGCGTGAGCGAAAAGATGTTCGCTTCCGCTGCAGGGTCTTGATGAACCTGCGATCTCCATTGCAAGACCGCCCATAACAAGTGCACGGGAAAGAATACGTATGAATACACGGCTGTTTAAGTCCTTTTCATCACAGTGATAAACCGAGTCGTAGCTCATACGGCTCAGAGCGTAGGCGAAGTCTTCCACTCTCGAACCGGTTTTCTTTGCTGAAA
>JAGDDO010000617.1 GCA_017848205.1 Oscillospiraceae bacterium
GCCAATATTCTTGATATGGCAAAGTACCTTGCCGAGACCGGTAAGCCGGTATGGATCAGACACGTACTTGTGCCGGAACACAGCGACTTTGATGAAGATCTTGACAAGCTGGGCGAGTTCATTGCCGCACTCGGAAACGTTGAAAGAGTGGAAGTTCTTCCTTACCATACACTCGGCCTTTTCAAGTGGGAGAACCTCGGCATAAAGTATCAGCTTGAAGGCATTGAACCGCCGACAGATGAACGCTTTGAAAATGCCTGCAGAAGACTCAGAACTTCCGAATACACAAAGTATAAGGAGAACGCCTGAACGAAAGTGCAGAACCATGGGTAAATCTGCATAAAATCGAGCTTCAATGTTATATAAATTTTGTTATGTATTAAATCCGCCGGAGTATTGAAAAATACTCCGGTTTGTGCTATAATAGACCAGTAATTCACACGCTGGCGATTCAGACGACCGGTGCCTTTCATATGAAAGGTCGTCCGATGAGCTAACATCAGCGGAGGGAATAAATTAAAACCAATTAACAGGAGGACTACACAATGGCAGTAGTATCAATGAAACAGCTTCTTGAAGCTGGCGTACACTTTGGTCACCAGACAAGAAGATGGAACCCTAAAATGGCACCTTACATCTTCACAGAAAGAAACGGTATCTACATTATCGATCTTCAGAAGACAGTAAAGAAACTCGAAGAAGCTTACATGTTCATCCGTGACATCTCAGCTCAGGGCGAAACAGTACTTTTCGTAGGTACAAAGAAGCAGGCTGGCGATTCAGTTAAGGAAGAAGCATTACGTGCAGGAGCTAACTACGTAAACGCCAGATGGCTCGGCGGTATGATGACAAACTTCGAGACAATCAAGAACAGAATCAAGAGACTTGAACAGCTCAGAAAGATGGAAGAAGACGGCACATTCGCACTTCTCCCTAAGAAGGAAGTAAGCAAGCTTACTCTCGAAATCGAAAAGCTCGAAAAGTTCCTCGGCGGTATCAAGACAATGAAGAAGCTCCCAGGCGCTTTATTCATCGTTGACCCAAGAAAGGAAAAGATCGCAGTTGCTGAAGCTAAGAAGCTCAACATCCCGATCGTTGCTATCGTTGACACAAACTGTGATCCTGATGAAGTTGACTACGTTATCCCGGGTAACGACGACGCTATCAGAGCAGTTAAGCTCATCGCTGGTGCAATGGCTGATGCTATCATCGAAGGCAGACAGGGCGAACAGTCAGCTGAAGCTGCAGAAGAAGCAACTGAAGAAGCTGCTGAATAATTCAAGTTCAACATAAAAAATAAAAACCCGAATGGCAGTTTAAGTCCTGTAAATATGGAGAATATCTGAAATTCGGGTTTTCTACTGTAAATAATCAATACTGGAGGTAATAACAATGGGTAAGGCATCCGTTGCAGAAATCAAAGAACTTATGAGCGCTACAGGCGTTGGTATGATGGACTGTAAGAAGGCTCTTGAAGCTAACGACGGCGACAGAGAAAAGGCTATCGAATTCCTCAGAGAAAAAGGTCTTGCAACACAGGCTAAGAAGAGCGGCAGAGCAGCTGCTGAAGGTGTTGTAACAGCTATCGTTAAGGACAACGTTGGTGTTCTCGTTGAAGTAAACACAGAAACAGACTTTGCAGCTAACACTCCTGACATCAGAGACTTCGTTGCTGCAGTTGCTAATACAATTATCGAAACAAATCCTGCAGACGTTGACGCACTCAAGGCTTCAAAGCTCAGCGGCAGCGACAAGACAGTTGATGATGTTCTTACAGAACTCGCTGGTATGAAGATCAGAGAAAACATCGTTATCCGTCGTTTCGTAAGATTCGAAGGCAAGCTCGCTTCATACATCCACAACGGCGGCAGCATCGGTGTTCTCGTTAAGATGGAAACAGAACTTCCTGCAGACGCAGTTGCAGTTATCGGTAAGGACGTTGCTATGCAGAGTGCTGCTCTCGGCGCTGCATACGTTACAAGAGAAAACGTTCCTGCTGACGTAATCGAAAACGAAAGAAAGATCATGAAGATCCAGATGTCTGAAGATCCTAAGATGGCTAACAAGCCTGATCAGGTTAAGGACAAGATCATCGACGGTAAGGTTGAAAAGTTCTTCAAGGAAAACTGCCTCCTCGAACAGGCTTTCGTTAAGGATGACAAGCTTTCAGTACAGGGCTATGTTGATGCAGAAGCTAAGAAGCTCGGCGGCACAATCAAGGTTGTTGACTGTGTACGTTACGAACGCGGCGAAGGTATCGAAAAGAAGGTTGACGATTTCGCAGCTGAAGTTGCAAGCATGACTAAGTAATAGAGCTTAACATTGCGATTGACACTTTCTATATTATTGAGTATAATATAGAAAGTGTTTTTTTATTTATGAAGAGGGGGACGGAAGATGCAGCATTTCTATGTAGACTTCCTTGGCAATACGGTTTTTGAACTGTATTTCTATTTTTTATGGTGGTCAGTATTCGGGTGGTTCCTTGAGGTCGTTGACCGTACACTCGAGACCGGAGGATTTGAAAACAGAGGATTTCTTAACGGACCGATCTGTCCTATATACGGATTCGGCGTTATAATAATCACGCATGTGCTTGCACCTTTAAAGGGCAACATTCTTATTCTGTACGTTCTGTCAGTGGCAATATGCACAAGCTTCGAGCTGTTTGTCGGTGTACTGATGGAAAAGCTGTTCCACGCAAAATGGTGGGATTATTCCGAAGAAAAATTCAATTACCGCGGATTCATCTGTCTGCGTATCTCACTGCTGTGGGGCGTGGGTTCAGTGCTCGTTATCTGTGTAATGCAGCCGCTTATCGAAAAGCTGGTGGCAAAGATCCCTTACCTCGGCGGAAACATTTTTGCTGCCATTATAATGGTGATCATAATTATCGATATAATCGCAACGCTTAGTGATATCCGTCAGTTCAACATGAGACTCAAGCAGATAGACTACATTGCCACACTGCTTCATGACAAGTCGATAGCACTTGGCGAAAACATTTCAGATGAAGTTCTTGTCCTGAATGCAAAGTACGAAAAACTTTCCGAGCAGATAAAGACTTCACGTATCGTAAGAGCGTTCCCGACTATGAAACCGCTTAATTACACACGTACATTCAAAGTCATCAAAAGCAGGATAAGCAATAAATTTCGTCCTGAAGACTATGACGAGAAATACGAAAGCACAAGATTACTGATCGAATCAGTTCCTTCAGCGGGGACTGACGATAAAAACTGAAAGGCATGAAATAATAATGAGGATCAGAAGAAAACCATGGGCAAGACCTGAACTTGAGGCCTGCGAATTCTGCGTTAAGAATCCCGGCGAGCTTAAGGGAAAGTGGAGACAGAGCTTTGCGAAGGATCAGCCTCTGTACGTTGAACTTGGCTGCGGCAAGGGCGGATTCATTTCACAGGTTTCCGCTGCCAATCAGGATATAAACTATGTAGCCATCGACATCAAAAGCGAGATGACTGCCTATGCCAGAAGAAAGACTGTTGCCGAGTTTGAGAAGGCGGGAATCGAAAAGATCGAAAATGTAAAGCTTCTGGTACACAACATAGAGAACATTGATGAAGTGTTTGACGAGAATGATAAGATTGACCGCATTTACATCAATTTCTGCAACCCGTGGCCGCGCGGCAAGCACAACAAGAGAAGACTCACTTACCCGAAGAAGCTTCTGCGCTACAAAACTTACTTTAACGAAGGCGGCGAGCTCTGGTTCAAGACTGACGACGATGAGCTTTTTGCTGATTCTCTTGAATATTTTAAGGAAACAGGCTACAGTATAAAATACATCACATACGATCTTCACGAAAGCGGTTTCGAAGAGAATACCGTTACCGAACACGAAAAGATGTTTTCCGACGAAGGAATCAAGATCAAGTTCCTGATAGCCGTTCCGGAAAAATGAATTTGTCTGCAACAAAAACTTTAAAAAAACTCTTGCAATTTAATCTGAAATATGATATAATTATCAAAGCGTTCCTGAAAACTCTATATGTTTTGGGAATGTTGAAAATGTATTGAGTTTTCAGCAACGCTGATGTTTCATCGGAAGCATCAAGATTTGTTTAAGGAGGTGCGCAAAATGGCAAAATGTGAAATCTGCGGAAAGGGCGTTACTTTTGGTATCAAGGTTTCTCACTCACACAGACGTACAAACAGAACATGGAAGCCAAACGTAAAACGTGTTAAGGCAATTGTTAATGGTACTCCTTGTCATATATATGTATGCTCAAGATGTCTGCGTTCCGGCAAGGTGACTCGCGCAGTCTGATTGATTACCAGAATAACTGAACAAATTGATTCACTCTTCTGAAAACAGAAGAGTGAATTTTTTTTACCTTCAAAGTATGGAATAAACAGGTATTTCCCTTGATTTTTTAACGAAATTAAAGTAAAATAGAAGTGTGTATATCAATAAAAAGGAGTTACGTACATCTATGCAAGATTTTAGTATAATGCGTATTGCTGTAGGAGCACTTATGGTGTTCACGGTGTTTCCGGTAAGACAGTATGCAAGAAACTGGATGGCTGTAAAGCTCGGTGATGACACCCCTGAAAAGGAAGGAAAACTGACCCTCAATCCTTTTGCTCATGCTGATCTTTTCGGTATTGTGTTCATGATACTGATAGGATTCGGATGGGGCCGTTCCGCTACTATCAATCCGTCCAACTTTAAATGTAAGAACAAAAAACTCGGTATGCTGGCAGTTTCATTTGCAGGTCCTGTTTCCAACTTTCTCTTTGCTTTCATAATGTCGTTCCTTTATGTACTGGCAAGCTATCTCAAATGGGGCTCCACTGCATTACAGATAATAAGCTATATTATGATACTTAATCTTAATCTGGCACTGTTTCTTCTGCTTCCGGTCCCGGGATTTGACGGCGGTGACATACTCATGCAGTTCCTTCCTGCGAAGTTTCTGTGGAAAATCTCACCTTACCTTCGTTACATTTCGCTCGGACTTATACTGCTCATACTGTTCGGACCTTTAAGGGGCGTTATAGGAATTGCTGTACAGTATGTCGCATACTTCCTGCTTAATATCTCCGGCCTTATCTGTTCGCTGTTTTTCAGGTAATTCTGACTATGGAAAAGCTTTCGTTTAAACTGGAGATATTTGAAGGTCCGCTGGATCTTCTTCTTCATCTTGTCATCAAGCACAAGCTTGATATAAATGATATTGAGATATCAAAGCTTCTTGAACAGTATCTGCTTTATCTTGATCAGTGCGCTGAACATGATCTTGAACTGGCCGGCGAATTTCTTGAAATGGCTGCCAGACTCATATACATCAAGACCCTTGCTCTTCTGCCGGCTCCGGAAGAAGAGGAAGAGGAGAAAAAGGCGCTTCAGGGAGCACTTATAGAATATGCGCTGTGTAAAAAGGCGGCAGCTGCGCTTGCGGAACTCTACTGCGGCGGCGACATGTTTGTAAGGAAACAGGCCGTTATCAAAGCAGAATCCGATTATCAGCGTGTACACGAGGCAACTGTGCTTCGCGATGCATTCCTGGGAATGCACATTAAAAAGATACCTGTGCGTGAGCAGGGACCTGATGAAAGATTCAGAGTCATCGTCAAGCACAAGATGTATTCCGTTACCACCAAGGTAATAAGCATTCTCAAACAGCTTTACAAAACCGGTACGGCTGATATGGAAGGTCTTTATGACGGTGTTACGGACCGTTCCGAACGAGTGGCAACGTTTCTTGCTGTTCTTGAACTTACAAAGTCGGGACGTATCTACATAAGTGATGATAACACTACCATCACATTTATAGGAAAACGAAAAGAGAGGAAAAGTTCATAATGAGCTTTGTTGAGAATATTTCAGCAGTAGAGGCTATTCTGTTTGCATACGGCGAGCCTGTTCCAAAGGCAGTGCTTTCGGAAGGAAGCGGCATCGATCAGGAATCACTTGAAAAAATAATAACGCTTCTTAATGACCGCTATGATGAAACGGGTTCTGCACTTCAGGTGCTTAAGCTCGGTGATTCCTATCAGCTTGCCACAAGGCTTGAATATGCGCCGGCGGTCAAGAAGGTGTTTGAGACAGGACGAAACGCTGCTCTGTCGACCGCTTCGATGGAAACTCTGGCGGTGGTGGCGTACAACCAGCCTGTTACCAAGAGCTTTGTGGATGCGGTACGAGGCGTTGACAGTTCTGCTGTAATGCAGAAGCTTGCCGAAAAGGGACTTATTGAGGAAGCGGGACGTCTCGACGTTCCGGGAAGACCGATCTCCTACAGGACCACGAGGAATTTCCTGAGGTGTTTCAGCCTCGCTTCACTCGATGAACTTCCTCCGCTCAAGGCGATGCAGTCCGATCAGCTTCCGCTGCCTGAAGGTGAAGAATAAACGGGGTGATCATTAATTGCTTGTTCTGATTGTGATCCTCCTTGTTTTCGCTCTGCTTTTCAATATCTGCGCCTGTGTGGACTTAAGGTACATCGGCGGAGAGTTCAGCTACAGTGTAAAGTATCTTTTCATCGAGATCCTTTCTTCTGACAGACCGAAGAAGAAAAAGGAAAAGAAAGAAAAGAAGAGTAAGAAAAAGAAGAAAAAAGCAGAAAGCGAAATAAAAGAAGAGGACGGAAAAGAGAAAAACAGTAAAAAAACAAAGAAGAAAAAGAAATCGGTAATAAAAGAATATCTTGAAAATTTTGCTGCAGTGGTCGATTTTATAAAGTCGTCCTTAAATGATATTCTCGGACTTACTCGTAAAATAAAAGTATCGCGCGTCTGCGTGGACTGTATGGTTGCAGATGAGGACGCATTTTCATGTGCGGTAAATTACGGTGTGCTCAGTGCCGGAGTCTATAATATACTGGCATTTGTTTCGTCGTATTTTACCACCGACATAGATCATGTGAACATCGGGCTTAAGTACAATGAAAGCAGCCAAAACAGCGTTTATGATTTCAGCACCAGACTGAAACTTAAACCCGGCTCGGTGATAATAGCCGGAATAGGAATACTGATAAGCTTTGTAAAGCTTCAGATATTTAAAGAAAAGGATAAGGAAAAAACAAATAATACAGTTTCAAAGGAGAAAAGAAATATGGAAAATCATCCGGTAAATAATTTAATGGGTACAGCCATTGACAAGATCAGAGAAATGATAGATGTAAATACTATAATCGGCAATCCTATCGAAACATCAGAGGGTGCAACTATCATTCCTGTGTCAAAGGTTACATTCGGTTTCGCATCAGGCGGTTCTGACCTTCCTTCAAAGCAGCCTAAGGAACTCTTCGGAGGTGCTGCCGGTGCAGGCGTATCCGTTCAGCCTCTTGCATTTATCTGCGTTTCACCGAACGGTGAAGTAAAGCTTCTCCAGATGTCAGTCAATGCGACAAAGGAAAATGCAATGATCTCAACACTGCCGGATATTATAGATAAATTCTCCGGCCTTGTAAACGGCGGAGAAAAGAAGGAAAAGCCGGAAAGACAGGCTAAGATGAAAAAACGTAAGGCAAAGAAGAACGAACCGCAGACAGCCGATGACTTCGAAGACGTTACAGACTTCGAGGAAACTGACGAGGAATAATGAACTCAGGTTCCTGCGGGGAGTCTGCCATTAAAACTGCCGGCGCAGAATATGTAAAGCAGCATATTGTCAGACGCACTCACGATTCACACAAGGGTACATATGGTACGCTTTTAAGCATAACGGGAAGCAGGAATATGCCCGGTGCGGCTGTTCTTTCAGGAAAGGCGGCGCTGCGGTCCGGACTCGGACTTCTTAAGCAGTGTGCGGTTCCTGAATACATCGGTACAATGGCAGCTTCGTTTCCTGAACCGGTATACATACCGGTAAAATGCGATAAAGACGGCTTCTACTCAGAGGACAACGCAGAAATGCTTGTTTCCGCTTCGGAAAAAGCTGATGCTGTGCTTATAGGCTGCGGTCTCGGATGCACGGAGGGCACAAAAGCTCTTGTGCGCCGTCTTATACCTGCACTCAGATGTCCGCTTGTCATCGACGCTGACGGACTCAACTGCATTGCCGATGATCCTGATATCCTCTGCAGGGCGTCAGGTCAGGTGATAATAACACCGCATCCTGCCGAGGCAGGAAGACTTGCCGGCTTAAGCACAAAAGAAATACAGTCTGACAGAACGGGATCGGTCCGCATCTTTACGGAACGCTTTCCGGAAGTTGTAACGGTCCTTAAGGGGGCCGGTACGCTCACAGCATATAAGAACAGTGTTTTTGAAAACCCGACCGGTAATCCGGGAATGAGTACGGGAGGCAGCGGCGATGTTCTCGCCGGTATTGCAGCTTCGTTTGCAGCTCAGAACCGGGGAGCGGAATCTCTTCTCGGCTCGGCAGTATCCGCAGTATGGATACACGGCAGGGCAGGGGATCTTGCTGCCGGCCGGCTTTCAGAGTACAGCATGCTTCCGGAAGATATCATTTCTTCTCTTGGCATGGTTTTTAAAGAACTTACAGAATAAAACATCAGAGCAATTTCATTTTCACATCAGAAAAGGTTCCGCATTCTATGGTATCACTATAAGATCCATTCCGTGAAAGGAGCAATGTGTATGAAGCTTCAGGATCTGCTTGTATATAACGACATACTTATACAGTGTCACGACTATCCTGATCCGGACTCGATAGCATCCGGATTCGGTATATACTGCTTTATGAAAAGCCACGGCAAAAAGGTAAGGCTGATGTACAGCGGTATTCATGACATAAGAAAGCCAAATCTGCTTATTATGATAGACCGACTGGGGATCCCGGTTGAATACATGAAAGTGCAGGAGTACGAGCCGGAGCTCCTTATTACGGCGGACTGCGTCCACGGGGAAAGAAATGTTACGGACTTTAAGGCCGGTACCTACGCTGCCATCGATCATCACGTTTCCTCGCGCAACAGCTCGGAGCTTTATGAGATAAGGCCTGAATACGCAAGCTGTTCGTCGATAATCGCAGTTATGCTTCGTGAATCCGGTTTCGACTATAACAGCGTTCCTGATCTTGCTACGGCGCTTTACTACGGTCTGTACACAGATGCCAACAGCATGTCTGAAGTGAGCCATCCTGCTGACCGCGACTTAAGGGACTTTGCAAAAATAGAAAAGGAACTCATACCTCTTCTCAC
>JAGDDO010000618.1 GCA_017848205.1 Oscillospiraceae bacterium
ATCTGGCTTGCGTTTACAAGCAGCTCGTCCTTTTCACAGAACACCGGCTTCAGCTGTCTGAAAGTATCAGCGTCAGTAGTGTAGAAAATCGTGTAGTCGTAGTGCATGAGTGTCTTGCCGCTTCTTATGCCGAAACTGCTTTCAAAGTTGAAGTACGGCATGAAAATTCTGAAAAGACGCTCGTTTTCCGCAGCAACAGATTTAAGTGCATTTCCGTGGATGGAAACTATCTTTGCAAGAAGTGCCGGATTCCTTATGGAGATACGTTCAAGATAGGATGATATACAGTGCTCGATCTGCGATTCCGCTTCAAGCAGAAGATCATTGCGGAAGAAGTTTTCACGGGCGGCATTGGCGCTCAGTCTGTCAGTGTTGAAGAAGCACTGGACAAAGAAAGCCCAGTTCGGAAGTATCTGTGATCCGTCCTCGGTCAGCAGTATGCTTTTGAGATAGATCCTGTGACTTCTGACGGATGCGGCGGATACTGTAAACGGAAGAATATATGCAACACCGCTGAAAAGGCCGTTTTCCGATTCGAGCGGAATATAGTCAAGAAAGTCAAAGTCAGTTCCGAAGATCTGTCTGCCCATGGTCAGGACGTTTTCACGTTCACTGCTGCTTATCTTGTTGAACAGCGGATTGGCTCTTGCTGAAAAATCGCCGCTGGTAACGTAAACAGGGAAGGACATCGGAAGTGCGTAGTAGCGTACTGCACTGAGTATTTCGGCAAAGTTGAAGTGTGAAGCGTAGGTTTCATCAGCATTTATGACGATCTCGGTTCCTACCGGCATATCTGATTCGATCTGTTCTACAGTGTATTTTCCGGATGTGTATCCGTGCCATTCAAACACCTTGTCAGGTTCTCTGAACGAGCGGGTCCTCAGAACGATCTCGGAAGTCACCATAAAGCAGGAAAGCATACCTATTCCGAATTTTCCGATAAACGAAATATTCTCATTGTTTCCGCGTTTGAGCGACTGTCCGATGACGGAGATGAACTTGTGTATCTCTTCCTCGGTTATACCGCTTCCGTTATCCCTGAAAGTAAGTGACTTGTGCTCTTCAATTTTTATATCGATACGCGGCTGCTCATCCATACCGTGAGCTCTTCGGAGCATGACGGCATCTGCTGAATTCTGGAGGAGTTCCCTTATGAATACCTTAGGCGTGCTGTAAAGATGATTCGAAAGGAGGTCCATCATACCGCCGAGATTTACTGTAAAATTAAATTCTTTCATAAATTTATCCTTTGATCTGTTTCCGTACTAAAAAAGGCATATAACATCTTAAAGAAGTATGTTATATGCCGTTTCTGATCATAAGAAAACAGTATTATTCGTAATCTTCGTCATCTGATCCGTCGGTCTCGTCATCGCTGCCGTCTTCTGTTTCGTCATCTTCTTCGCTTTCCTCAGTTACAGATGAAGACTTGTCAAGGTTCTTGATCTCGCTGTTGTTTACCACGTAGTCAGCAGAAACAAAGCCTTCCTTGTTTCCGGTATTGATCTTGTACCATGTGTTGTCTTCGTCATCAGTAACTGTGTCGAGGATCTCGACCTGAGCGCCGTTTAAGAGCTCGCCGATGAATTCAGCATCGTAGGAAGCCTCAGCACGTACGTTGAGAACGTCATCAGCATCGATGCCTGTTACTGTACCCATTACCTTAGGAACATTGAGTGAGATGTCAGTAAGTATTACTTCGATAGGAGCCTTGTCAAGTGCTTCGTTATCGAACTTGAAATCAGCATTTATTTTGCAGAGACCGTTGTCGAAAGTTGTGTGTGCATAGTAGAATGCATCCTTTTCGTTGAGTTCAGGAGCATTTTCCTTGAGTGCGAGAACGATCTTGAGTTCTTCGAATGTCATGTCAGCAGATGCAACAGGAGAGATCTGTGCATTGCCGGAAACTATTACCTTTGAAATAGGAGCTGCGTCAGTGAGCTGGCTTTCCAGAGTTGAAACTGTAACAGGGAAGTCAGTGAATTCAGCAGCGACCGTATCGGAGATCTTTATGCTGTATCTGTCTCCGAGTACCTTTGTTACGTCAGAGAAAGACTGTCCGAGAAAATCAACTGCGTTGTAGTGTACAGAAGGAACTTCAGGTTCTGATGATTCTGAAGTTTCGGAAACTTCATCGCTTAATGACGGTGTGTCGTTTTCTTTTTCACCAGTCAGTGTATTGTTCTGCAGGTGCATCCATACAAGTGTAAGTGCATATCCGAATGCAGCTATGGCAAGAAGAAGTGCACATACGTTTGGCATCAGGGAAGGCCTGTCAACCTGAATGAGCTTTTCCTCTTCAGGATCAAGTCTTACAAGGTCAATGTATTCGTACGGTTCACCGCATTTAGGACAAATTTCTGCTTTTTTCGGAACTTTGGCTCCGCAGTTTCTGCATAATTTTTTCATTATCTCTATCACCTTTATATAGCAAAAAGTTAATTTTTATCTTATATTTTCCGTTATAAAATATAACCTGTACTATCAATTATATAATACTTTAAGGTGGATTGTCAATAAGATTTGTTATTAATTCTTCGGAACTTTAAGTATGGATTTTCTCTTTATCTTCTTCTGCTGGTAAAGAATTTCGTCTGCTTTTTCGAGAATGTCACCGAGAACGATGTCATTACCGCATACGAACGGATAGATACCTACGCTCATGTTTACGTAATACGGCTTGTCACAGGTATCGTTGAAGCTTTCCATGGTCTTGTTGATACGGTTAAGTATGTGGTTCATATTATCCGTTCCGCCGAGAAGCGCAAAAGCCGCAAATTCGTCGCCGCCTATTCTTCCGACTATATCAGTCGTTCTGAAGGAGTGAGTCAGAATGTTTGCAATGCTCTTCAGCGCAAAGTCTCCGTCGTCGTGGCCGAACTGGTCGTTTACTGACTTAAGGCTGTCCATGTCGGCGAATACGACAATGGCATTCTTGCCTTTGTTGACAGGATTGTGGATGACCGCATCAACATTGTCAAAGTAGCCTCTTCTGTTGAAAATACCGGTAAGTTCGTCGTACTTTGATATTTTCTCAAAGTTACGGCTGTTTTCCTTTTCGGTAGCAAGCAGAGACTGGAGATTTCGGAGAATGCTGTTGTATTTGAGGGCAGTGCCTATCTGGATTCCTACCTTGTTGATATACTGGTAAAGATCAGGTCTTGCTGAACAGATGAGGGTGCCGTATATTTCTTCGTTTGAGAACAGCGGTGTAATGATAAGCGGAAGGCCGTCTTCCGTGTCGAGGTGCTTGTCGTTAAGGAAGCCGTACGGAGTGATCCTGTTGTCCTCGCTGTAGTAGCGGATCTCCTCGCCGTGCTGCGAGTAGATGAGCGAAATGGATTCCGGAGGTGTAAACTTTGTTCCTTCCTTGTGTTCAGCAGGGGCATCGAAAAGATACATGTAGCTTTTTTCAATGCCGAGGGCACTTAGTCTTGTCATTATAGGACGGAGAGACTGTTTGCTTGCCTCGCCGGTTATGATAACGTCATTAACGATACAGTTTATTATCGTGTCGCTGTTTATCGTTTCCTTGAGCTCGCGTCTGCGTGAAGTATGATTGAAAGTTGATATCTCACGGTATATCTGTGAGAAAACAAGTCCTATTTCGTAGTCGTTTGTATTTTCCGTTGAGAGCTTGTACTGTACAGTGTCGATTATATTGTAAACTTCATCCGTCGGCATTACCGAAAGAATGCCGGTTGAAATGATGTTCTGAACAGCTATCTGTACAGCCTTGCGGTAGTGTTTCGGCTTCATGAAGGACCTGTAGTCGAAGACTATTTCAAAGAAGTTCTTAAAAAGCTGAACTATCGAGTCATATTCACTTCCCGGAAAATATTTTCTGTACTTAACTGCAGAGGACTCCCTGAAAAGATAGTTCATGTAGTCTTCCGTGCTGTATTCCGCAAGCTGTGCCTTGCTGAGTTTCGTATCAGCAAAGATGTAGCTGAGATTTTCGTATGATGTGTTCTTGCAGCCGCAGGAGTTTCGCACAACAAGGTTTGTCGGAATGAGCATGTGCTGCGGTTTTTCGGCTTTGAGCAGTTCCGGTATCTTAGACACGGCCTTGTAACCCATCTGGAAATTGTCGGCGTTTACAGTAGTGAGCAGCGGATAAAGTTCGACTGCTGTTCTTGAATTGTCAAATCCGACAACGGAAATGTTCTTTCCCGGCTTGTATTTTCCGCTTTTATTCAGTACGCGGTAGCCGCCCTTTGCCATTTCATCGTTGGCAAAACAGATGGCATCGATCTGGTCGTTGTCGTTCAGGAGCTCGGTCACAACGCTGTCGCTGTTTTCGGAAAAATCGCCGTAAACGATGAGGTTCTTGTCCACCGGAAGACCGTTTTCAAGCATTGTTTCAACGTATACGTTGCGTCGCTCCTCAGCGTCAGAGTTGAGTCTCGATCCGCTTACAAATCCGATGTTACGGCAGTTGTGTCTGTGTATAAGGTGGTTTAAGGCTTTCTTGAGCCCTGTTTTGTTGTCAAGACGGATGGAATGGAATTGTTCATATTCCGCAGCTATCGTCAGGACAGGCACACCCGGAAACTGTTCAATGAACTTCAGTGTCTCTTCGTTGGAAAGAGTGTTTCCGATTATTCCGGCCATAATTATGAGAAAGTCAAGATCGAGTTTCCTGCCGAGGTCATATATTGTATTGTACTGATAGTAATAAGGAGACTTCAGTGGGTCGTTGTAATCACCGTTAAGATGCATGCCCGGAAAAATGATCAGGTTTGCTCCCAGTTCCTTTGCAGCTGATGAAGCTCCGCTGCAGAGGGAGTAGACCGAGCCGTCAACGAGATTACTAACGTAAAGTCCAATATTAAGTTTTGGATTACTCATTAAATATACTCCTGTGACTTATGATTATTTAAAGTACATGAAGAGCTGACACTTGATCATTCCGTTGTAGAGTTTTCTCCTCTTGTCAGCTTTTCTGCCGAAGAAGTTTTCAAAATTTTCATGCGGTGAGATTATGTAGTATGAGTTGCCCTTGTCCATGGTGAATTTTCTTCCCATTATTCTGTAGAGCTCCTCAGCTTCCTTAAGTTCAAGCATACGCTCACCGTAAGGAGGGTTACAGATCACGATCGAATTTTCAACGCTGTCGAAGTGTTTTATGTCCGCCTGATAGGCAGTTACCCTTGATGCAACGCCGGCTTTTTTTATATTGTCGTTTGAAAGCATGACGCATTCCTCGTCAACGTCATAGCCGTTCGCTTCAAACTTCGCATCCTTTTTAACAAGAGATACAGCGCGCTTTCTTTCCTCGCTCCATACAGAGCTGTCTGATATCTCCCATTTTTCAGCGGCAAACCTTCTGTTTATTCCCGGTGCTATGTTCAGTGATTTGAAGGCCGATTCTATAAGGAAAGTACCGCTTCCGCAGAACGGATCGCATACGCGGCTGTCTTCACGGACATGCGCAAGGTCGATAATGCCTGCTGCCAGTGTTTCCTTTATAGGTGCGAGGTTCGAGTTTCTGCGGTATCCGCGCTTGTGAAGACCGGTGCCGCTTGTGTCAAGGTAGATGGTCACCACGTCCTTCATTATGCCGAACTGTATCTGGTGTACAGCTCCTGATTCATCGAACCAGTTCACTCCGTATTTTTCCTTCAGTCTTTCGACTGCTGCTTTCTTGATTATCGACTGGCAGTCAGGAATGCTGCGGAGCTGTGAATTCAGTGAATATCCTTTTACCGGAAAAGCTTCCGTTTTCCCGATGAATTCCTCAAAAGGTATTTTTCTTACGCCTTCAAAAAGTTCCTCAAAAGTGAGAGCCCTGAATTCCGCAAGCTGTATTAGTACACGTTCTGCTGTGGCAAGACATATGTTCGCCCTTGCGATCATTGTCATGTCTCCTTCAAAGGTAACGCGTCCGTTGTCAGCAGTAACGTTCTCTGCACCGATTTTTTTAGCTTCAAATGAAAGTACGCTTTCAAGTCCGAAGTGACATGGGCACGAGATCGTATATTTATTCAAAAAAACACATCCTTAATTTTATATGAAAATTCGTTTTCTGTACGTAGTTATACGAATATATTATATCATAAAAATGTGCGTTTGTTAATAGCAAAATTAAAAAAATAATGTACATTATTATGAAAAGCAATGATTATGCACCGTTTTTCTGAAAAAAACAGCGCCCCGGCAACTGCCGGGGCGCATGTATTTAAGGAAACGCTGATTTATTCATAAATCAGCGTGGGGGTCCGGGGCGAAGCCCCGCAAATCCCGCTTTCTGACATCCGGCGAAGCCGGATGTCAGGTTTGATCAGTGTTTCCTTAATAATAATCAACTGTTTCACATACAGGGAATGATTCGCCTGAATAGTTTTCGTCTGCGTAGGTACCGAATACGCTTCTCCAGATGCCTGCGGAGTTAGCGGCTTCGATAGCCCATGAGTTTGTACCGCTGTCGTATCCGACCCACATCGCTGAAACGTAGTCAGGTGTAAGGCCGACGAATGAAATATCACGCCAGTCTTCCGATGTACCTGTCTTTCCGACGAGAGGAGCGTTCCAGAGAGCGGCTGCAGTACCTGTACCGGCTGTGATTACCTTTGAAAGCATTCTGTTCATGATGTATGCAGTTTCATGGCTTACAGCCTGTTCGTAGGTACGGTTTTCATTGTCGATGATAGCTTCGCCTGTCATAACGTCCTCGCATCTTGCGATTATGCTTGCCTTGTACCATCTGCCGTCGTTTCCGTAAGGCATGTAGGCGTTGGCAAGGTTGATAACGCTCGGACCGGTACGTGTGGCACCGATACAGAGAGGAGCGAAGTCCTTGTCCCATTCAGGATCAAGATTGAGGTGAAGTTTTCTTGTTGCGAAGTCAAATACCTGTTCGATAGCGATGTTACCGTTGTTGTACACGATCTGAGCAGGAAGTGTGTTGATGGACTGCTTGAGGAAGTATTCAACCGGATAGTAACCGCCTGACGGAGCACCGTCGTAGTTTCTCGGCCAGTAGTCAAATCCCGGAACCACGCCGTAAGGGAGGTATTCATC
>JAGDDO010000619.1 GCA_017848205.1 Oscillospiraceae bacterium
CTGTTGAGGCAGGCGGGGCACTTGCCGTTGACAGAACAAAGTTTTCCGACCTTGTTACACAGAAAATAAAGGAACATCCGTACATAAAAGTTATTTCCGAAGAAGTGACTTCCGTTCCGGAGGGTGATGTTATAATCGCTACCGGACCTCTTACTTCCGGTGCGCTCGCTGAGTCGGTTTCGGAAAAGTGCGGAAGTTACCTTAGTTTTTTTGACGCGGCTGCTCCTATAGTTACGTTTGACAGCCTTGACACAGATATTGTTTTCTTCGCTTCGCGCTATGACAAGGGCGACGCGGACTACATAAACTGTCCTATGACAAAGGAAGAGTATGAACTTTTCTATAATGAGCTTGTAAATGCCGAATCAGCTCCGCTTAAGGAATTCGACCGTGAATCCTTCAAGGTCTACGAGGGATGCATGCCGGTGGAAGTGCTTGCAAAGCGCGGCCCTGACACCATGCGTTTCGGCCCGCTTAAACCGGTGGGACTTACGGATAAGAGAACCGGAAAACGTCCTTACGCTGTCGTTCAGCTTCGTAAGGAAAACCGCGAGGGAACAATGTACAACCTTGTGGGCTTCCAGACCAATCTTAAATTCGGCGAGCAGAAAAGAGTGTTCTCGCTTATACCGGGACTTAAGGACGCTGAGTTTGTCCGTTACGGTGTAATGCACAGGAATTCGTTTATAAACAGCCCGAAGCTTTTAAAGCCTACTTTCGAGATGCGTGATGTTCCGGGATTATATTTTGCAGGACAGATAACCGGTGTGGAAGGCTACGTTGAATCAGCTGCCAGCGGAATAATGGCAGGACTTAATCTTGCAAGAAAGCTTGCGGGAAAGAGCGAATTTGTAATGCCGCGCGAGACCATGACCGGTGCTCTTTCACTTTACATAAGCGACAGCTTTAATGAAGGAAACTTCCAGCCGATGGGTTCAAACATGGGAATTCTTCCTGAGCTGCCTGAGCGTATAAAGGACAAGAAGAAAAAGTACCAGATGTATGCGGACAGAGCTCTTGAAAAAATGGAGGAGCTTCTGGCGGCAGAAAGATAGTTTCCGCCGGATGCAGCAGATCCGGTATATATTTCTACAAAAATAATCGCAGTACATTTTCCTTCCGGAAAAAACTGTGATCAGGAGTTTGATTTTTTAATATGATAAATGTAATAGTAGATGCATTCGGCGGTGACAATGCCCCTGATGCAGTTATTGAAGGAAGTATCCTTGCAGTTCAGAATCTCGGAGTGAAGGTAACGCTTGTCGGTGATGAAAAGCTTATAAACGAAGCAGTCGAAAAGCACAATCTTGTACTTACCGGTATTGATGTTGTTCACGCTGATACTGTTTTCGATATACACGAAGAGCCTACTGAGATAATCAAGAGCGGAAAGAACAGCTCCATGGCAGTCGGACTCGGACTTCTTCATGACGGAAAGGGCGATGCGTTTGTAAGTGCCGGAAGCACGGGCGCGCTCGTTGTAGGTTCCACATTCATCGCCAAGAGACTTAAAGGTGTAAAGCGTGCAGCGCTTGCTCCTATAATGCCGGCAAAGGACGGTTACTTCATGCTCCTCGACGGCGGTGCAAATACTGAATGCCGTCCGGAAGCACTGGTTCAGTTCGGACTTATGGGTTCTGCCTACATGGAAAAGGTAATGGGCATTAAGGAACCGAGAGTAGGTCTTCTGAATATCGGTGCCGAGGAAACAAAGGGCCGTGAACTGGAAATTGAGACCTACAAACTTCTCGAAAAGTCGCCTGTAAACTTTGTGGGAAACATTGAAGCACGTGACATGCCGTTCTCGAAATGCGACGTACTCGTTGCTGACGGTTACACAGGCAACATAGCTCTGAAGCTTTACGAGGGCATGGGACTTTACTTCGGCAAAACACTTAAGAATATGCTTACAAAGAATCTGAAGACCAAGATAGCTGCTGGTCTTCTTCTGGATCAGGTAAATGAATTCAAAAAGAAAATGGATTATTCCGAAGTCGGCGGTGCAGTACTCATGGGTATTCAGGGCACCGTTATAAAGGCGCACGGAAGCTCGGACGGCAAGGCCTTCTACAATGCCATCCGTCAGGCTAAGGAGTGCGTGGAAACGGGAGTATCGGAACGTATATCATCATATCTTGAAATGCAGAAGGGAGCTGAATGATTTGACCGAACTTGAGGAAAGTATAAAATACACTTTTAAGGATAAAAAGCTTCTGCATGAAGCGCTTTCACATTCATCCTATGCAAACGAGTGCAGAAGAAACCGCCGCAGCAACGAACGTCTTGAGTTCTTAGGCGACAGTGTTCTTTCCATCGTTGTGTCACAGTATCTTTTTGAGCATTTTTCACATCTTCCGGAAGGCGAACTTACGAAGATAAGAGCGTCGCTCGTATGTGAAAAATCTCTTCATATATTTGCACAGAAGATCAATCTGGGAAAATATCTTCTTCTCGGCAAGGGCGAGGAAAATACAGGAGGACGTGAAAGAGCATCCATACTTGCAGATGCTTTCGAAGCTCTGATCGCAGCAATATTCCTTGACGGCGGTCTGGAAGCAGCGAGAACACATATTCTCAGATTCATTCCGGAAGATATTGAAGCGCAGAAGAATGCAGCTTTCAGTGACTACAAGACCATTCTTCAGGAAGTTATACAGCAGAATCCGGAGGAAAAGGTCGAGTACGTTATAGCTGACCAGACAGGTCCGGACCATAACAAGGCGTTCACAGTCAATGTATGCCTTAACTCCAACGTGATCGGTGTAGGCGTCGGACGCAGCAAGAAGGAAGCGGAACAGATGGCTGCAAAGGAAGCACTGAAACTGATGGGCTACAATGAAGCACAGTAACATTTCAGTTTTCATTCCGCATACCGGCTGTCCCCACATGTGCAGTTTCTGCAATCAGCACACCATAAGCGGTGCACTTAAACCGCCGACGGGTGATGAGGTCAGAAAGACCTGTCTTGAAGCACTTTCGTACATAAAGGACAGAAAAAACTGTGAGATAGCTTTTTTCGGAGGCAGTTTTACAGCCGTTCCGGAAGACTACCGAAATGAACTTCTTGAAAGCGTACAGGAGTTTTTAGGCGAAGACGGTTTCGGCGGGATTCGTGTTTCAACAAGGCCGGACTGTATTGATGAAAACATACTCGAAAGCTTAAAGCACTACGGTGTTACAGCCATTGAACTCGGCTGTCAGAGCATGGACGATGAAGTTCTGAAACTCAATGAGCGCGGACACAGTGCTGAGGATGTCGTAAAGGCATCGGAACTTATCAGGAAATACGGTTTTGAGCTGGGTCACCAGA
>JAGDDO010000620.1 GCA_017848205.1 Oscillospiraceae bacterium
ATACCAGGGCGGTACCGTTTGTACCCAGCTTCACAGGGAAGTTTGTCTGCATGCTGTTTACATTCCAGAAAACTACCTGTGGAAGCTTGTAGCCGGCATTCTCGTACATCTGACGCATTGTGTCGTAGAGTGTCTGGTCGTTGCCGCCTTTGATACATCCGTCGAATTCCATATCGGAAATGATGAACATTTTCGAAGGTATTTCCTCGCAAGGAACATTGTTCTTCACAGCTGTGTCAAGGATGAGACGGAACACCGCTTCGAGGTCGGTATTTGCTACCTCGTTATACGACTGGCAGTAACGCACCTTTTCCGTGATGTCCTGACCTGTCACTTCAACAAGCTGCGGATGCATCGAGAATGTTATGAAGTGATTTGCAAATGCACCTTTGTTGTGCTCTGCAAAATATATGCCGAGTGACAGTGCTGCGTCTATCGGACGAACGCTGTTTCTTGCCCATGTCATTGAACCGGATCCGTCGATCACGGCAATGGCATTTTCTGTGCTGTCGGCATATGAAGGCAGGTTCTTCCACGTAAGATCGAGCATCCAGCGTTCCTTGTGATCCATATCGTAGTTCGTAAGGCACTTACGTACTACTTCATACGGATAGAGCGTATCTGCATGCATTATTACGGTGCCATGCTCTACTGCCTCCAGGAAATTGCTGTATCTTTCTCCGTCGTGTCGGATGAATGCTTTGCGGTACTTGAACATCGCACCGGATGACTGCTTGCTGTAGTCGAAGGTGTAGTCTGCAGTACGGAGACGGTTCTCGATAATATCCGAGTACTTACGAAGTTTCGAGAGAGTCTTGCGGTATTCGCTCTCGGACATGCCGAGAAGCTTTGCGATGCGGCGGCCGTTTTCGCGTGTCTCCTTTGATGAAGCATTTACTGATGGGAGCCACTTTGCAAGAAGCGAAACCTGTCCGTCTTCTGACATGGACTTACAGTCAGCAGAAAGCTGTCTCTTTATTATCTCCACTGCTTTCTGCTCGCATGGTGTTCCAAGAAGAGCGCAGAGGTCGTCGTATCTTCCATATTCGCAGAAATATTCCGCATTACGGAGAACTGCATCCGGATCTTCTTTTGCAAGAAGTTTTACAGCCTCACGGAAGAATCTTCTTTCGCCAAGGCCGCCGCGGATATCACGTGCAAAGAAGATAATCTTCATTGTACGTACCGGATCTTCCGCATATGCACGGCGTACTGCTGCGGCGATATCCTCAGAAGAGGCATTTCTCATAGCGCCTGCACGGAAGAACAGATCGAGACATTCCGAATTACTTGTCGAATATGTCTTAGCGCCGTTGAATGTGTTTTTGACAGTTGATTCGTTCTTTAATAATTCTAACATAACAATTCTCCTCTTCTGATTTTTAATTTATATTCTTTCCATAATCATGTCTGCTTAAAACAAACGCTCTGAAACAGCAAGGTTCCTCCCAAACAATTAATACGATAATTCTGTATGTACTTTTTTCAAAGTACAACCATTATATATTTTTTTCATCAATATAGGCTCGGCTGTATGCACCTTTTTCAAGGTGCGAGCAGTTTATAGATTCTTTTCAAAAATATAGCTTGGCTGTACGCACATTTTTCAACGTGCAATTGAATTTGTAACATGTCCCTTGTCCACGGTGCCTGCCTTTTAGACATCTTAAATTTTCAGTTTAAATAAGAAACTGCTGTATGCACCGTATCTCCGTTTCAGAGCGTGTTCTTAGTATAGCACAAACAAATCGGATTTCACGGAGAAAAAGCTGCGACAACTCATGACCTTGAAAAAATTGCTGTAATAAGGTATACTTATCATACAAGGGAGGGATTTTGGTGAGCACATTTTCTGAACTTATCAAAACATTCAGCCGTACCCGCGACTATGTGCGGGACTTTTTTATCTACGGCTGCAAGGTTCGTGATGATTTCAAACACAAGAGCAGCCGAACTTATGACGACGAACGCCGACGCACGGAAAGCTGGCTCGGTGACTATATAAATCATGATGATTCAAAACGAGGCAGACAGATAAGCATGTCGGTGGACAGCGAACATATAACTGAAAACCCGCTGTATCAGGCTTACTACGCAAAGAGTTTCACGGATAACGACATAAAACTTCATTTCTTCCTGATTGACCTTCTGGCAAACGGAAAACGGTTTACTTCACAGGAACTTACTAATCTTCTTTTTAGGAAATACGATTTTTATCTCGATGAAAAAACTGTCCGCACAAAACTGAAGGAATACACAGACGAAGGAATTTTCATCTGTGTAAAGGAAGGCAGAACACCGTACTACCGTATTTCGCCGGATACTTTCGATGAAATGTCCGGACGTTATCCCGGACTTAAAGATGCTGTAAGATTCTTTTCCGAGATACAGCCTTTCGGGGTTATCGGAAACAGTATTCTTAAAAGCTGCGATATGCAAAACGACAGATTTATCATGAAGCACAACTACATCGCCCGTACTCTGGAAGATGACATACTCCTTGATATTCTTGAAGCCATGCGTTCTGAACGTTCAGTAAAACTTAAAATCTTTCCGGCACGTTTATATCTTTCCGAAAACACAAAGGAACTGAACCGGACCTGCGTTCCGATGAAGATAAGCACATCTGCCCAGACCGGACGGCGATATCTAATAGTATATACGC
>JAGDDO010000621.1 GCA_017848205.1 Oscillospiraceae bacterium
CATATTGTTTTCAGAATACTTTCTGAAATACTCAGGATTGTATGAGCTCAAATAATCGCTGTATATCTCCGTCTGCGGATCTCCGGAAGCGAGCTGATCATAAAACCTGTCATAAACAACGGTAAACATATTGCGGAGTTTCGAATCTTCATCCTTTATCGAAGGATTCTTGTATATTCTCTCGTAATTGAACTTAAGCAGTCCTTTCATCGCAGTATAGATATCAGGTGATATGGTCAGATAAGGACAGTCATAGCTGTTTACAATAATATCTGAAATAAGCGCATTTATTATACTGCTGTTTGTATCGCCGAGAACTTCCGATACTTCGTGCGGTATTTCGCTTCTTTCAATTATCTTCAGTGTAACAGCATCTTCTATATCACGGCCTATGTAGGCAATTATATCACTTATACGGACAACGCAGCCTTCCAGAGTCATAGGGATTATCTTCGCGCTGTAATTCTTTTCTGTAAAGCATTTACTGTATTCATCAAGAAAACGGTCAAATGTCTTTGTTCTGTCCGGCTCGTATCTTGACTGAAGTATTTCACCGTTATGGGCAAGCACACCGTCAAGAACCTGCAGGCTGAGATTAAGCCCTTCCCCGTTTTTCTCAAGCTCCATAAGGAATTTTACGCTCTGGGCATTGTGACAGAAACATCCCATGTTCTTTTCAGCACAGATAGCATCAAGATATCTTTCACCGTCATGACCGTACGGAACATGGCCAAGATCATGAGCAAGAGCTATAGCTTCGATCAGATCCTCATTCAGCCTGAGACAGCGTCCGATCATGCGGGCGATCTTTGAAACCAGCTGCACATGGAGAACGCGGTGGGTAATATGATCGTTGTCAAAGAAGGAAAACACCTGGGTTTTATCGATATATCTTGTATATGCCTTGGAATGAATTATCCTGTCTGCATCATGAAAAAACGCAGGACGCACATTCTTCCTGTCAGGTATAGGTTCTTCGTTCAGACGAATACACGCTGAGCTCCGGCAGGCATATTTGCTGAACGTTCTTATTTCACGTTTATATTCAGATTTTATTATCTCACTGAAAACCTTGTACTTCAGACTTTCATCCATTATTCTCACCCCTGTATCAGATCACAGAAAGCGCTGACAAAGCCGTATACTCCCCTTCACCGGCCGGTCAGCTTTTCCGGTTCATCAATAATTGTATCTGCCGCATACTGACAGTATACGGCAGGATAAATTTTCTTATTTAAGCACTGCCGGAAGACCGTTTACTACAATGTTCGGGTCATCAAGATCGATTATAAGGCAGTTGCGACCTTCTATGCTGCTTGTTCTGAGTCTTGAAGCGGCATCTTTCTTTATATTGATCGTAACGTCCGGTGTAGCTACAACCGTTCTGTTTTCTGTAAGATTTGAAGCTGTCAGTTCAGTGTCACCGACGATCTGCTGATAAGCAGGTTCAAGAGCCTGAAGCTTCTCCTCGCTCACTCCGGCATCTGAAAGTATATGCTTGAGCTGCTTGTCATTCAGTTTTGCTGACTCAGTTTCATTTTTGCTTAGCTCAACAACTTCCCTGATCTTTTCATTTACCTGAGTTATAACATTGTAGTTAAGCTCATCGGAACAAACTGCATTGAGCACCTGCTGGAAACGAGCCTTTTCATTTTCCGCAGACATAACAAATACACATTCAAGAACATTTTCGATAATTGAAATATTCGGCTTGTCCGCTTTCTTTGAAAAGTACATAACATGATTTACGTCAGGACTTCTGTCGCTGAATACAGGATACATAAAACCGTCAGTAGGTATCTTGCTGATGATCATTTCAGTATTTGCTTTCTTTGAAATAGTACCGGTCTCCTCATCATAGAAAAGCCCCACATCGTTTGTATTGGCAGGACATACGGCAGTTACAATAAAGTTATATTCCTCGGTAACATTATCAGGATCATCATCGTCATTTTTATTCTTTCTCATAATGCTGTATGTACAGTGAGCAGTAAGAATGGTAAACGATGCTGCATAGTCTATGTTTGTTGTGATCTTTTCAAGGAATGCGTCTATAAGCGCCTCATCCTTCATTTTTGAAGAAACAAGATCGTAAAGTAATTTCTGTGATCGACCTTCCTCAAAGCATTCAAGAGGAAACTCATACTCAACAAGGTGCTTGCCTATTGTACCTGTAAGTACCTTCTTGAGTGAATCGGTAATAACCTCGCGTTCATCATCCGCAATGATGCTGTACGGTTTGGTCATTTTGTATTTTACATTCTTTTCAGGATCTATAAATGCTGAAAAAAACGAATTGATAACAAACAGTCCGCTGTCATCACTGAAATTCTTTTTGATCTCGTTGAGTTCTTTTTTGTTCATTAAACTGTATCCTTTTCTGAAATTATA
>JAGDDO010000622.1 GCA_017848205.1 Oscillospiraceae bacterium
AAGATTATCGTTGAATCTGTGCATATATAGAGGCCCATTAAGCGTCTTATTATGTGGCAGGGTGGACATTTCGCTTGAACGGCGCGCCGTTTTCGATTTTGGCGGCATGACACTTCCGGAGCATCCGGCACAGCATTCCGTGTGAACGGCATGAGCAATTAAATACGTGTTATAGTTGCTTTCGTAGTCATATGACAAATAACTACGAAAGGAGGCATTGAAAAATGCAGGACTACAACACTATCATCGGCGTTATACAAATGCGCCACAACCTATGTTCCTTCAGTGTCATTGAAGCCAGATATCACATCGGCTCCGGAACAGTGCAACGGATTCTTGAACGTTATAACGCGTCAGGACTCTCACTGGATGAACTGAAGGCACTGGAACCTTCTGCGGTTGAATATCTTATCTATCCGCCACAGAATCTGAAACGAAAGGATATCCCTCTTCCGGATTTCCAGTATTACTACGACCGTATTCATGCAAAAGACAGTAAGGTCAACGTTTCCTTCTGCTGGATTGAATACAAGCAGGAACATCCGGATGGATATGAGCAAACACAGTTCTATGAACTTTATAACCGATTCGTAGAAAAAACTTATGGTTCTCCTGATGTCAAAATGCCAGTTGAACGCATTCCCGGTGAGAAGATGTACATCGACTGGGTCGGGGACCAACCGGAACTACTGACTGATCCTGAAACAGGGGAAATCAAAAAAGTACACATCTATGCGACAACGTTAGCGTTCAGCAGCCTTATCTACGCAGAAGCTTTCATGAACGAGAAGTTGCCGCAGTTTATCGAAGGAACCGTTCATGCGGTTCAGTTCTATGGAGGTGTTGCAAAGTATTTTATACCTGACAATTTAAGAACAGCAGTCACAAAACATACGAAGGATGAGCTGGTTCTCCAGTCAGCCTTTTCCGACCTGGAAGATTTCTACGAAACCATCGTTCTCCCTCCGCCGCCCTACAAGCCAAAAGGGAAACCCACAGTAGAAAATCACGTGAAATATCTCGAAACGCATCTGGTCGAAAAACTGAAGGAAAAGACTTATACCACCTTGGAAGAGTTAAATGTTGAGATTAAAAAAATAGTAGCAGTCCTCAACTCCAGGCGGTTTCAGGGAAAATCTTTCTCCCGTCAGGATGCTTTTGAGAAGTACGACAAACCGTGCATGAAACCACTGCCAGGCGGAGCATTTACGGTATGTGACTACAAAGCTGTTAACCGGGTTCCTGATAATTACCACATCGAGTATGATGACCACTACTACTCAGTAGTGTACACGCAGAGTGGCAAGCCTGCAATCCTGAAGGCAACATCATCAGAAATCCGTATCTGCGATCAGTACAACCGACTGATCTGCAAGCATAAAAGGTCTTATAAGACGTTTCCTCTTTATATCACGGATGACAGTCATATGAGACCGGAGCACCTTTATTACAAAGAAGTCAATGCCAAGGACGGTGTGTATTACCGACGCTGGGCATCTGTATTCGGTCCAAACATGTCAGAATGCATTGACCGGATGCTGAAAGCGCCAAAGCACGAGGAGCAGGCGTACAACGCCTGTGCCGGCCTCCTGCATTCCGTAAAGGACCTTCCTCATGGAATTGCGGAAGAAGCCGCACGTCAGTGTGTTCAGATGAATTCCTGCCGCTATAACACCTTTAAACGAGTCTTAAGCAAGATCCGGGCGGAGGGTGTAACGCAGACCGGAACACTTCCGCAGCACGAAAACATCAGAGGAAAGGGCTTCTATAAGTAAAGGTGATATTAATGGCATACAAACAAAAAGACTATCCGTATAATGACAACCTCAGCAAGGATGAAAATGTTCTACTGAACCGGCTGTACCACTTAAGGATCTCTCATATGACAAAAGAGCTGGAACGCCAGTTTATGGATCCGAATTCAGAACTTGAGGATTTTCATACACGCATAGCTACTCTTATCAATTATGAATGGGATGAACGTCAAAACAAAAAGATCAAAAAGCTCATAACAGAAGCAACTCTCAAATATCCGGATGCTGATTTTGATGAGGCTCTTTATGAGCCAGACCGCATGCTGGACACTCATACGATCGAGCTGCTCCAAAAATGTGAATGGATTGACGAACCTAAAAATCTGCTGATTACCGGCGGTGCCGGTGCGGGAAAGACACATATCGCAAATGCCTTATGTATCACCGCTCTTCATCAGCTTCGTTCTGTTAAATATATCAGGGCGAGCCGGCTTCTGCAGGAAAGTCAAAAAGCTGAAGAAGCAGGAATGGCTCTCGAGTATACAAACAAAATGGCTGGTTTTGATCTGCTTGTTATCGATGACTTTGGACTCATGGAGCTGGACATGGACAAATGCCGTGCTCTCTTTGAAATCGTTGAAACCAGAGACAGCCGTAACTCTACGATGATTATCTCACAGCTTCCCGTGATAAAGTGGTGGGATCTGTTTAAAGACAATACCTATGCTGATGCATGTCTTAGCAGGATGACCAACAAGGCGTACCGCCTTGATTGCAATGGACGCGATATGCGTAAAACAATGTAAAAATTTTTAATATTCCGGCCTCATGCCGCTGACGCGGAACAGCATGCCGTCCCTCCGGGAAGGATGTGCTGTTTGGTCGGGATATCCACCTAAAGGGGTTACGAACAAAAGGAAATGTGACGATATATAAGTCAAAGATAAGAAAATAAGCCAAAACTCTTTTTCATTTGTAAACCTCCCTAATAAGCATTCCGCGAGTCAAAGCGTACTCGCGGAGTTCTTTTTTATCGGGATGAATTCAATCTGTACAGCTCTTCTGTGGCGATCCTTGCCTTTGCCACGATAT